>JAQVVK010000116.1 GCA_028698975.1 Victivallaceae bacterium | reverse complement strand
AATTCGGACCCTAAAAATATCAAAAGTGTTAGCGGGTCCCAGACTCGAACTGGAGACCTGCGGATTATGATTCCGACGCTCTACCCAACTGAGCTACCCCGCCACGCCTCTTAAAATAGCCTGTTTTTAAAAATTTACAAGCCTCTCAATCCGGTTTTTTTTCAAAAAAGCCGTTGTAATCATATCAACGCCCCGGTTGCCGCTTGTCTAAAGCGCTGGATCGGGTTATATTAAATGGGTGAAGAAACAGGAGAATTTGTTTGATGAAAATTGTGATTACCGCCGGAGGCACCCGGGAAA
Source organism: Victivallaceae bacterium (assembly GCA_028698975.1). Lineage (GTDB taxonomy): Bacteria > Verrucomicrobiota > Lentisphaeria > Victivallales > Victivallaceae > Victivallis. Next base: position 6,463 of record JAQVVK010000116.1, on the reverse strand, counting down.
AGATCGACGCGGTGCGTTTTATCACCAACCGTTCGACCGGCAAAATGGGGTATGCCATCGCCGAAGCCGCCGCAGCCCCCGGGCGGCGGGTGGTGCTGATCTCGGCGCCGACCGCGCTGGCCGCTCCGGCCGGGGTGGAGTTTATTGCGGTTGAATCCGCCGCTGAAATGGCGGAGGCAGTTCGCCGCGAGGCGGTCGATGCCCGGCTTGTGATAATGGCGGCGGCGGTGGCCGATTATCGCCCAAAAACCGTGATGCCGGGAAAGTTCAAAAAGCGCGAGGGCAACTGGGTGCTGGAGCTGGAGCGCACCGAGGATATTCTTGCCTCGCTGGGGCAATCAAGGCACCCGGGGCAGGTGCTGGTGGGCTTTGCCGCTGAAACCGACGATCTCCTGGCCAACGCGGCCGGGAAACTTGAACGGAAAAATCTGGACTGGATCGCCGCCAACGACGTAAGCCGCCGCGAAATCGGTTTTGGTTCCGACAACAATGCCATCACGCTTTTAGGCCGCGGCGGACGCAAAGTCGAGCTTGGATTTGGTTCAAAACGCGAGTTGGCCGAAAAATTGCTGCAAACCGTGCTTCCCCGTGATTGAAAAATCATTTGTATATGCTATTATATATCGGGATAAGGTTTCAAAAAATTTTACGGAGATGAAAATGGCTTTAACGCTGCTTTCGGAAAAATGCCCCGGACTTGCTCCGGTCACGGCTCCCGCCGGGTCGCTCAAGATCGCCGGTATGAAATTCGGTGATATGATCGTCGATGCCTTTGGCGAACTCGCCGAAAAAATGGATATACAGGTGCGTGACGATTTTCTGCCTTCCGCGCTTCTCTTGGACACCATGCTTTCCGCCGGTGACAAGGTGGAGGTGCGCGACCCCGGCGACGGTGCGATTTTGGTGCGTATGTCGGCTCCCGGCGCGAAACCGGGCAAGGCGGTGAGTGTGCCGCTTGACGGGGAAAGCGTGCGTTTGCGCTACCCGTGGGATATCATAGCTCTCAACGAAAAACTGGTTGCGGCGATCGATTCCAACGAGTTGTTGGGTACGGTGCGCAACGGGGCCACTCTCGATGGCTTTGTATGGCTGGGGCGCGGTAGCGTCATCCTGCCGGGCGTTTACATCGAGGGCAATGTGGTCATCGGCGAGGATTGCAAGATCGGCCCCAATTGTTATATTCGCGGCAACACCTCTATTGGCGACCGCTGCCATGTCGGGCAGGCGGTCGAGATCAAAAACTCGGTTTTGCAGGACAAAGTTTCGGTGGGGCACTTGAGTTATGCGGGCGACTCGGTGATCTGTTCGGGCGTGAATTTCGGCGCGGGTACGGTTATATCCAATCTGCGCCATGACGGAGCAAATCACCGTTTTTTCACCGGTGGAGCTTTGGTCGATACCAACCGCCGCAAGTTCGGCGCGATCATCGGCGAAAACGTGCACACCGGTATTCATACATCGATTTATCCGGGACGCAGTCTTTCGGCCGGCAGCTCGACGCTGCCGGGTGAAGTGGTTTCCCACTCCAAGTAAGCTGCAACGGCAACAACAGGGCGTTTAATGAAAATTTATTGCGAAAAATGCGAGTTCGTATTTGAGCCGGGGCCGGAGGCTGGCGCCGTGGCCCATTGTCCGAAGTGCGGAGCCGAAATACCGGTGCCGGAGAGTAAGACTTCTCCCGGCGCGGTGATCGGGGATTTTCTGATCGAGCGGTCGATCAGCAAAGGCGGCATGGGGGAAGTGTTTCTGGCTCGTCAACTTTCGCTGGATCGCCCGGTTGCGCTCAAGGTGTTGCAGGATAAGTTCATCAATGACCGCGAATATGTTGAAAGTCTGTTTCGCGAGGCGCGGGCGGCGGCCAAGATCAGTCACCCCAACATCGTACAGGCTTATGCGGTTGGCGAGGAAGACGGCACCGTCTATTTTGCCATGGAGTATATTCGCGGCGAGACCCTCAAACAGATATTAAAGAAACGCGAACGCCTTGATTTTGCCGAGGCGGCCAAGATAATTCGGGACATTGCCGGAGCACTTGACGCCGCGTGGCGCGAGCAGAAACTGGTGCATCAGGATATTAAGCCTGATAACATCATGCTTGACGTCAACGGATTTGCCAAGCTGGCCGACCTCGGTCTGGCCAAAACGGGTGCCGACCGCGAAGACGAATCCGGTGACGAGGTGCTCGGAACGCCCCAGTACATCAGTCCGGAGCAGCTTACCGGGGTGCCGACAGATGTTCGCAGTGATATTTACAGTTTGGGTGCGACATTTTTTCAGTTTGTTACCGGTCGTTTTCCCTATGTGGCCGATACCGGCGACGAGATAGCCAAAATGCACGTCGAGGGCAAGCTGATACCGCCCAAGAATTTTGTGTCTGATTTGCCGGATGAACTCAATGCCATTATTGTAAAGATGATGGCGCGTTATCCGGAGGATCGTTATCAGGACGCGGGCACGCTGGTCAAGGCTTTGGATGTCTTTCTCCGTAACTATCGCCCGGCGGTTTCGACGGTTGCCGCAGTTGCGGTGCCGAAGTTGAATCTTAAAGCCCACGCGCCCAAGATACGGCCGGCGGCTCCTAAAATGCCGCCAAAAGCCGCCGCCGCGGTGAAGCCACCGGTAAAACAGGTCGCGCCGCCGCCGCCCATGGCCAAACCGTTACCGGCGACCGAGCCGACCCGGGAGACCGTGGATTCTCAGGCTATACCGCCGGCGGTGCCGGTGACGTCGCCTCCTCCGAGGCCGGAATTTGCGGCTCCCGCCGCCGAGGAGACCGCCGAGGTGGTCGAGCCTCCGGCGCGTCGCTTTGCCATACCCCGCAAGCCATTGATCATAGCAGGGTCAGCGGTGGCGGCGGTGGTAATCATCGCGGTCACGCTTCTTGTCGTGACCTATTTTGTCGCTCGTGCCGGGCGTATGCCTCAATCACTTAAACCATTTGGCGATCAGGTGTTGGCTTGGGTGAACCGCACCCCGGACGAGACCCGGCCCTCGCGTCCGTTCAATGACGGGAAGCGACCTCGCCCCGCGCTTCCGCCCTCGATATTGCCCCGCCCCGGGTTCATTAACGAAGCCGACGCGATCATCGTACGCATTCAGAAAGAACCGGCAAAAAAGGCGGAGTTGCTTTTGGTCATAGATGAATTTCTAAACCGTTATCATGCTCCGCGTACCGCCGAGGAGCAGTTGCGTATGCAGAAGCTCAATGTGTTTTATAACCGTGCGGACGAGGAGTTGCGTTTTGCGCCATCCCGTGCGGCTGCCCGCAAGCTTCATGAAGCCGGTATCGCCGAGAGGCGCGCCGCGCAGGAAGCCGAGCGTCAGCGGCGGGAACAGGCCGCCGCCCGGGCCGCCGATGAGCGTAAAGCGGCGGAGGAGTTGGCCGCCAGACAGGCCGCTGCGCTTCGTGAAGACGCGGAAACCGCCCGCAAGCGCGATATTGAGCGAACTGCGGAAATGCGCGAGATTTTGTCCACATATTACAGAGCCGTCGGCGTCGGTATTGGCGATGTGCTGGCCGGTCGCGGACGCGGTAAACTCAATGAGGCATTAAAAGAGGTTCGCGCCTACCGGCCGCCGCTGGGCGTGCTCACGTCGGGAGAAAAGCGCGAGGCGGCGCGTTTTGCCGCCTTTGCCGGGGCGGTTGACCGGGAGACCGGCCGTCTGGCGGACTTCGTCGAAAAGGTGGAGTCCATAGACGGCAGGAAAGCCAAGTTTATGATAGAACTTCCCGATGAAGAACTTGTAACGGTTGTCGCGGTAAATCCGGCACAGGTTACAGTACGTCACGCCAACGGCAAGGAAAGCGCGTTGAATATTGACAATCCTCGAATAGCCAAGCTGTTACTGGCCAGATTGATACGCTTCACCGGCGAAAGCGAGACCAAATTCTTTTTGCAGATGCTAATGTCCGGCGGGAAACAGATGGAGCCGTCTTTGCCTAACGGGTTCTGGCGCAATTACTGGGCGGATATGAAGCCTGGCGTCGAAAAATAGAAAATTCAGCACACCATGTGGGGCGACATTCAGGCATCGCGGTATTGCCGTGGTGTGCAATGGTAGACTTTTCTAAACTGACGCGAAAAGTAATTCGAGTCGGTAAAGCCGCAGTCTGCGGCGATTTGCGAAACGCTGTCATTGCTTTGGGTCAGTCGCCAAGCCGCCTGGTTCAGTCTGACATGGAGCAGGTAGTCGATGGGGGATCGACCGGTGATGCTTTTAAAAATCGGTAAAAGCGTACTGGGCGCCATCATCGTCAAACGGGAGATGCGGGCAATAGACCACTCCTCGCTGTAATCTTTTTCCAGTCTGGAAATCAGTTCGCCCAAGCGTCGCAGCTGAACCGCCTGAGGGGTTTTCATGGTGCTGTATGCTCGCGATATAAATACGAAGATCTCCAGCACGTTGGCCAAAAGCTCTATGTCAAAACCGGGGCGGGAACCGTGTGCGGCGCAAACCATGCGGTGTAAAATAGTGCTGAGCGGCGCGAGTTCGTCCGGCGAAATGTGCAGATGGCTGTTGAATTTATGTTTTCGACGGTAGCTGGGTTCAAATAAAAAAAACGCATTAAAACCGGGGAGAGAACGCAGACTGCGCAAATGTTCCTTTAAAAACTGATCGTCGAACATTATATTGTACATGTCAATCCGGTTGCGCTCTATAAAATAGTGTTTGGAGTTGCCTTGAATAAGGAAGATGTCCCCTGCCGAAACCGAGTGTATTTCGCCGTCGATCCATTGATGGCCGCTGCCGCCGGTGATGATTACCAACTCGCTGAAATCGTGAGCGTGCGGAGTGTCGGTAAGGTCGCCGTCATGCTGCGGAGTCGTATCGCCGTGAATCGTGCGCATGGCGATAGGTACTCCGTCCGGTCGGAAGAAGTCGCGCCGGGTGGCAAGCACGGTTTTAAGGTTGTTTTGCATAATTCGTAAGATAATGCTGTTTTTTCATAATATAATCAAGGTTTCTTTTTTTGCAAGTGGTATATTCATAGGAAAAAGCGGGATATTCCGCTGCAAACAAGGAGAATTCTCATGCAAGGTAAATTTCGTTTTTCATTCGGCCCGTGGAACATTCACGAGGGAGCCGACCCGTTTGGCCCCGCCGTTCGCCGCACCATTCCGTTTATGCAAAAGCTCGCCTCCTACAAGAAGCTCGGTTTCGACGGCGTGCAGTTTCATGACGACGATGCCGTTCCCAATATGGCCGAACTTACTCCAGCCCAGATCATTTCCGAGGCCGAGAAATTGCGCGCTGTGCTGACCGAAAATGGTCTTGTCTCCGAGTTTGTCGCTCCGCGTATGTGGATGGCCGATTACACCGTCGACGGCGGTTACACCAGCAATTCGGCGGCGGATCGTCGTCTTGCTCTCGACCGCACCATGCGCACGATAGACATTGCCCGTGCGCTCGGCACCCGTAATATTGTGCTGTGGCTGGCTCGCGAAGGCACCTATATCCGCGAAGCAAAAGACCCGGTGCTCGCCACCGAAAGGATTGCGGAAACTTTGCAGACCATGCTTGATTATGACAAGGATATTCGCGTCATGATCGAAGCCAAACCCAACGAACCGATGGATCACACCTATATACCGACAATCGGCCACGCCATTGCCATGGGGTTGATGACCAATGCTCCGGAGCGGGTCGGCTGTCTTATTGAGACCGCGCACGCGCTTCTGGCCAATCTGTCGCCCTCCGATGAAATGGGCTTCGCTCTGGCGCACAAAAAGTTGTGGAGTGTTCACCTCAACGACCAGAACAGTCTCAAGTTCGATCAGGATCAGACTTTCGGTGCGGTTGATCTTCGTCGCGCTCTCAATCAGGTGCGGGTGCTCGACCGCCACGGCTTCGGCTGCAACGGCGAATGGGTCGGCCTTGATGTCAAAGTAATGCGGACTCAAAAAGCGGGGGCCGATCTAAAACACCTCGAATACAGCCGAAAGATTTTTATGCGGTTGTTGGAAATATCCCGTTCGCTCGACGACGCCGAGATCGAAAAACTTGTCGCCGAACGTGATTATGAGGAACTCAACTGGTATATCATCGACCGTATGCTGCGGGGGTAAAAAATTATGTCTCTGGTTTCACTCAAAGAAATTCTTCAAGACGCTCGCGCCGCAAAATATGCCGTGCCGATGTTTGACGTGTCAAATCCGGCGATGATCCGTATTGCGGTGGAAACCGCGCAGGAGGAAAATTCGCCGGTGATTCTTGCCGCGATCGAGCCGGATCTGGTCGGCGGCGGCATGAAATTCTGGTCGAGAGCAACACAGATGGCCGCGCTCGATGCCACCGTGCCGGTCGCTTATATGGTCGATCACGTGGCCAGCTTTGGACTTTGCGAAGCGTGTGCCGAAAATGGATTCACCGGCGTGATGATCGACGCATCCGCCCGGCCATTTGCCGAAAATGCCGCCTTGACCCGACGCGTGAGCGATGTAATGCATCGTCGCGGGGTGAG
>JAQVVK010000115.1 GCA_028698975.1 Victivallaceae bacterium | reverse complement strand
TGCCGGAATCCGTGCCGGAGAGGCATTCTCCGTCCGGCGCGAAGGGAAGTGCTTTCCCGTTCGCAAACGCCCCGGCGCAAGGGCTTTACAGCACAAAGGACAGGATTGTTAAAATCCTGTCCTTCAGCGACTTAAATGCTAAAATGGTGGAGCTGGTGGGAGTCGAACCCATGACCTATACGATGCGAACGTATCGCTCTAGCCAACTGAGCTACAGCCCCATTCAAGGTTTGATGCACTTTCTAATATTTTATCCGGTGCACCCTCATAACATAACTATTTTTCGAAAAAATACAAGAGTAGCTTTGAAAATTTCTCAAAAAAAGTTACATTACCCCATATACAGTTGTTTAGGTTATGAATTATTGTTCGTCCAAAAAGGAATCCGTTCGCGGAAACGCGGTTTATGGCAGAAGAAAATAACAATATGTCGCAGGATTGGGACGCTATCGAAACTTCCCCGTCTAACGATTTTGGCAGCTCGGATTTTTCTGACTCGCTGGCCAGCTATTTGCAGCAAATCAAAAACCTCCCGCCCCTGCCTCGCGACGAACAAGTCAAATTGAGCGCTGATATCGAGGATGTCACTCGGGATTTTCGCTGCCGTTTCCATATGTTCGGATTTGTCGCAGGTGAACATGTGCGACTGCTCGACGAGTGTCTCTCGGGTAACAACGATCCCGCCGACTTCTTCGTACTGTCATCCCTCAACAACTCAAACCTCACGCCCGCCGAACTGAAAAAACAACTCGGCTTGTGGCGCAACGAAATTAAAGAGCAACACGATGCTCTGGCCAAGGCTTTCGCCAGCGGCACCGGAGACAAACAACGGCGGATTTTGGCCCAAACCCTCGGCCGGTTCGACATAGCCGCCGACCAACTCGACGAATTTTTTCTCATTGTAGCCGATTATACCCGCATCGCCGGGCAATCGGATCTCGCCGACATTCGCGATTTCAACGGACAAAACGTGGACGCCAGACGGCACGCCCTGCTCGAAGAACGCTTCCTGATGCGGTTCAGCGAACTATGCCGCCAGGTGCGCGAACTCGGAGAAGTCTATGAACGACTTCAGGATTTGCGCCAGAAAATGATCGAATCAAACCTGCGGCTCGTCATCAGCATCGCACAACGATACCGAAACCGGGGTCTGCCGTTTAACGACCTTATTCAGGAAGGCAACCTCGGCCTGCTGCGCGCTATCGAAAAATTCGACTTCAGACTCGGCCACCAGTTCAGCACCTATGCCAGCTGGTGGATCAAGCACAATATTTCGCGCGCCATCGCCGAGCAATCCCGCGTTATACGCATACCGGTACACATGATACACGCCATAAGCGCGATCAACAATGCCGAACAACGCTTTCTTCAGGCCAACGGCCGGGAACCCGAAGTCGAGGAAATCGCCTCCATGCTCGAATTGCCGGTCGCCAGGGTGAGCGCGATCCGTAAAATGGCCTGCCAGACCATTTCGCTCCAAGCCCCGGTCTCCAACCGCGACGACGGCAGCACCATCGCCGACCTCATCGTCGACGATTCATCCAACAGCCCGGTCAAGGAATTCGCCAGGCAGATGCTTTACGACAAACTTTACGAGATGCTGCGTACTCTGCCGGAACGCGATCAGCAGATCATCATTATGCGTTTCGGCTTGTTCGGCCAGCAGCCGATGCCCCTGCTGAGCGTCAGCCGGCGGTTTAATCTTACCCGCGAAAGGATTCGCCAGATCGAATCAAAGATTCTGGAAAATCTGCGTTCGCCGGGTAAAATAAAAATGCTTGACGACTGCGTCCAGACCGAGTAACCCACCGGCGGAACGCTCTTTTTTGCTTCAAATCCATCCCGCCATAAATTTTTAAAGATTTAGATACATAAATATCTAAACCCGCTTGAAAATCTTATTTCCGAGTGTATTTTATTGGATAAGTAAAAAAATATCTATTCAACCGGGGAGCTTTGTGCCATCGTGGGACGGGTTAAAGTCCAGAAAATGCCGACCATCCGGCGTTTGCCGACTTATCTGTATCGGCTCAATGAAATGCGCAAGGAAGGCACTTCTATTGTCGCGACCCCGGAGCTTGCCCGGTATATGGACATCGGCGAGATCGTCGTCCGAAAAGACCTCTCCATAACCGGCGTCACCGGTCAACCCGGCGTCGGCTACAAGATCGACGAACTGATTGCCGCTATCCGCGAATTTCTGGGCTGGAATGTCGAGACCAAAGCGGTGCTGGTCGGCGCAGGTTCGCTCGGCAGCGCGCTCATCGGTTATGACGGCTTCGAGGAATACGGCCTGAGCATCATCGCGGCATTCGACCGCGACCCCGCCAAGGCCGGCACCGTAATGCGCGGACGACCGGTGATCGATATGGTTGAGCTTGAGGGATTTGTGCGCAACCACAAGATTTCTATGGGCATCCTGTGCGTACCGGCCGCCGTGGCTCAGGACATCTGCGACATCATGGTCAAAAGCGGCATCCGTTCTATTTGGAATTTCGCCAATGTCGCGCTCAAAGTCCCCGCCGATGTGATCGTACAGCGCGAAGTTATCGCCGGCGGCTTGGCTTTACTCTCGGTAAAACGGCTCCGACACTTTGCGGAAACCGACGACGAAGAAGAATAAATTTATCACGAACCTTAAACATAATAAAGGGAAAGAAAATGCAGGAAACCATCGAACACACCCAGGCGACGATCGACCATCTCGCCCCGGTCAACCGGATTCTGGAGAAGTACGGATACTCTCCCGACAAGCTTATTCCGATCCTTCAAGAGGTGCAGGCCGTCTACAACTACCTCTCCAAGGACGTTATCAGTTACGTTGCGACCAGCATCGGGCTGCCGCCGTCGCGTGTTTACGGCGTCGCCACTTTTTATGCGCATTTTTCGCTTCAGCCCAAGGGCAAGCACATCATCCGCCTCTGCGACGGCACCGCCTGCCACGTCAAGAAATCCACCAGCATTCTTTCCGCGCTCTACGCCAAGCTCGGCCTCTCCGCCGAAAAACGTACGACCGACGACCTGATGTTCACCATTGAGACCGTCAGCTGCCTCGGTGCATGCGGTCTCGCGCCGGTGATGGTACTCGACGACGAAGTCCACGGCCAATGCTCGCCCGACAAGGCGACCGAATTGATCGAAGCCATCATCGCCGAAGAGAAGAAGAACAAATAATCCATATTTAAATAATCCGAGGACTATAATCATGACCGTCAATCTCGAAGCTATTGCAGCCGACTACAAGGTGGCTGCCTCCAAGCTCAAACGCCGGATCATTATGTGCGGCGGCACCGGCTGTATCGCCAACGGCTCGCTCGAAGTGCGCGCCGCCCTCGCCGCCGCGCTCAAAGCGGCCGGCGAAGACGTTGCCATCGAAATGACTCCGGGCGAAGAACACACCGGCACCTACATTTCAAAGTCGGGTTGCCAGGGCTTCTGCCAGATGGGGCCGCTGCTTCACATTGAGCCGGGCGACATTCTCTACACCCGGGTCAAACCCGCCGATGTGCCGGAAATCGTCGAAGAAACACTCAAAAACGGCCGCGTCATCGAGCGGTTGCTCTACACCGATCCGCATACCGGCAAGCCCTGCAAAGGCGACACCGAGATCCCGTTTTACACCCGGCAGAAACGCATCATCATGTCAAACTGCCGTATCGAACCGGGCTGCGTGCGCGAGTACATCGCCCGCGGCGGTTATTTCGGCGCACGCAAAGCGGTCACCGAAATGACTCCGGCTCAGGTCTGCCAGACCGCGCTTGACTCCGGCCTCCGCGGCCACGGCGGCGGCGGGTTCCCGACCGGTCTCAAGTGGAAGTTCACTCTGGCCAGCCCCGGCCCCAAGAAATACATCATATGCAACGGCGACGAGGGCGACCCCGGAGCCTTTATGAACCGCTCGGTAATGGAGGGTAACCCCCATGCCGTACTCGAAGGCATGATGATCGCCGCCCGCGCCATCGGAGCCGATGAGGGTTATGTCTATGTACGCGCCGAGTATCCGCTCGCCGTCGAACGCATTCGCGCCGCCGTCAAGGACGCCGAGGCGATCGGGGTGCTGGGCGAAAATCTTTTCGGCACCGACTTCAACTTCCGCATCAACGTGATGGAAGGCGCGGGCGCATTCGTCTGCGGTGAAGAAACCGCGCTCATCGCCTCCATCGAAGGCAAACGCGGCATGCCCCGCCCGAAACCGCCGTTCCCGGCTCAGAGCGGACTTTGGGGCAAGCCCACGGTCATCAACAACGTCGAAACCCTCGCGTCGCTGCCCGGCATCTATCGTGACGGCGCGACCCAGTATCGTCAGGTCGGCACGGAGAAGTCCCCCGGCACCAAGACGTTTGCCCTGACCGGCCACGTCGCCAACACCGGCTTGATCGAAGTGCCGTTTGGCACCACGCTGCGTGAAGTTGTTTACAACATCGGCGGCGGCGTCACCGACAACAACGGCAAGATCACCGACGAGGATTTCAAGGCGGTGCAGATCGGCGGACCCTCCGGCGGTTGCCTTACCCCGGAAATGCTCGACCTGCCGCTTGACTTTGATTCCCTCAAGACGGTGGGAGCCATGATCGGTTCCGGCGGTCTGGTGGTCATGAACAAGCAGACCTGTATCGTCAAGATCGCCCGCTTCTTCATGCAGTTCACTCAAAACGAGTCCTGCGGCAAGTGCGTGCCGTGCCGCGAAGGCACCAAGCAGATGCTCGCCCTGCTCGACGACATCATCGAAGGCCGTGCCGACCGTAAAACGCTCGAACTCCTTGAAGAAACCGCCAAGGCGGTGCAGATGGGTTCGCTTTGCGGCCTCGGCAAGACGGCGCCGAACCCGGTGCTCTCGACGCTGCGTCACTTCCGCGCCGAGTATGAAGCGCACGTTTTCGGCAAATACTGCCCCACCGGCGAGTGCAAGGCACTGGCCAAGCCGGAAATCGATCCGGCATTGTGCAAGGGTTGTACCGCCTGCGCCCGCAAGTGCCCGGTCGGAGCTATTTCCGGCACGGTGAAGCAGCCGCACAAGATCGACGCAACCAAGTGCATCAAGTGCGGAGCCTGCAAGACTGCTTGCAAGTTTGGCGCGGTCAAGGGTCTTTAAGGTAAGATTATTCGGAGTATAAATTAAGATGAGCGAAGAAGTCAAAAATACCATAACGGTAAATAACCGGGTCATTGAGATCGCCGGCGAACGCAACCTGCTTGAAGTCATCCGCAAGGCTGGTATCGATATACCGACGTTCTGCTACCACTCGGAACTCTCCATATACGGCGCATGCCGTCTCTGCCTGGTCGAAGTCGAGGGCAAAGGCATCATGGCCAGCTGCTCCACCGCGCCGGTTTCCGGCATGGTGGTACACACCGACACCAAGGCGATCCGCGCCATGCGCAAGATCAACGTCGAGCTGCTTTTGGCCAGCCACAAGCGCGAGTGCCCGACCTGTCAGCGCAGCGCGACTTGTACGCTTCAGGATCTCGCCCGCAAACTGGGCGTCAAGGAAGTCCGCTATAAACAGACGCAGAAAAATCTGCCGATCGACGACTCCAGCCCGTCGCTGGTGCGCGACCCCAACAAGTGCGTGCTCTGCGGCGACTGCGTGCGTGTCTGCTCCGAAGTCCAGTCGGTCGGCGCGCTGGATTTCGCCGCCCGCGGCTCCAACGCCCGCGTCGTGCCGGCTTTCGATCAGGAATTGGCCGGTGTCGAGTGCGTAAACTGCGGTCAGTGCGCGCAGGTCTGCCCGACCGGTGCCATTGTGGCCAAGTCCGACGCCGACAAGGTGTGGAGTGCCATTTACGACCCGGAAAAGACCGTCGTGGTACAGGTTGCTCCGGCGGTGCGCGTCGCTCTCGGTGAACGCTTTGGTTTCCCGACCGGAGAAAACATGGCCCGCAAGATGGTCGCCGCCCTCAAGTTGATGGGTTTCGACTATGTTTACGACACCTGTTTCTCGGCGGATATGACGATCTTCGAAGAAGCGACCGAGTTCATCGGCCGCCTCGGCGGAGACGGCGGTGCGCTGCCGATGTTTACCAGCTGCTGCCCGGGCTGGGTGAAGTTCGTCGAAACGTTTTACCCCGAACTTCTGCCTAACGTGTCGAGCACCCGTTCGCCGCAGCAGATTTTCGGATCGGTTGCCCGTAAGACGCTGCCGAGCAAGCTCGGCGTCAAGCCGGAAAATCTGGTGGTGGTATCGGTCATGCCCTGTACGGCCAAGAAATTCGAAGCCCAACTGCCGAAATTCAAGGTGGACGGCCGCCCCGATGTCGATTTCGTCGTCACCACCGGCGAACTGGCCGCCATGATCGAGTCGATGGGTATCGACGTAAAGAATCTCGAACCGGAAGCCTTTGACATGCCGCTCGGTTTCTCGACCGGCGGCGGCGTGATCTTCGGTGCGACCGGCGGTGTAATGGAAGCCGCGCTGCGTTTCGCGGTCGAAAAGGTCTCCGGCGAAACGTTGACCAACCTCGACTTCCGCGCCACTCGCGGGCTGGCTCCGCGCAAGACCGCCGAGCTGGAAGTCGCCGGCAAGAAACTGCGCATTGCCATTGTCCACGGCTTGGCCAACGCCCGCGCCATCATCGAAGACATGAAGGCCGGACGCGCCAGCTATGACTTCGTTGAAGTGATGGCCTGCCCCGGCGGCTGCGTCGCCGGCGGCGGACAGCCGATCACCCACGAAGAAGGCTTCCGCACCAAGCGTGCGGCCGGCCTGTACGACACCGACAAGAGCCGCCAGCTTCAGAAGCCGCAGGACAACTACTGGGTCGAACGCTGCTACGAAGAGAGTTTCGGCGGTCACCCGGGTT
>JAQVVK010000003.1 GCA_028698975.1 Victivallaceae bacterium | reverse complement strand
CCAAAATGCGTTACCGCGGCACCAGACTGTCAAGAATGACGCTGCGGTATCCGCAAGGATTTTCCCGGCAGGAACTTGATGACGCGGCAGCTTATGTAGCGGAAAACAAGCAAATGCTTGACGAGGCGCGGGCGTGGCACACCCCGGTGCCGGAGTTTACCCTCCCGCGTCTCCCGTCCGCGCCGCAGATAGACGGCGTCGCCTCCGACGCCGCTTGGCAAAAAGCGATGGTATGGCGCGGAAGTTACCCGGTTTCAGGCCAGACACACCAAAATGACGGTGCGGTCTGGAAGCTGGGCTGGCATGGGCGCAAAATATACGGTGCGGTATTTTTCCCCGACCGTTCTCCGATCTTTTTTGACGGGAGAGCCGGTCAGCCGCGTTCGGTCAAACGCATTTACGAGGGGGACTGCCTTGAAGTTTTCATCCGGGCGGAAGCGGACAGCCGCTATTATGCGGAGTTCATTCTTCGCCCCGGCGAAAAACCGTGGTGCCTCGACCATGTAATGAACGACGACGGTTGGTGGACGACCGTACACTTTCATCTTCAGGCGGATATTCAGTCCGTCGGCCGGGTGACCGATACCGGCTATGAGATCGAATTTGCCATTGATCCATGCGCTTTCCGCCCCGACTGGAGCCGTCGCGGGCTTCAGTTGGAAGACCAATTCAAAATGACAATGGTGAGAATTGACTTTGACGGAAACAAAACCGGTCAAAATTCGTTCCACCCCCTGCTCCACTTTGGCCACAACATTTTCGGATACGCGAAAATGAAGCTCGGCAAATGACGATCCACCCCGATTTCCTGATTTGATCGCCATACACAACGACTTTACCGTCAAGCGTCAACACTCTTGCGCAATCGCTTTGCATGCCCAAGAGACCATAGAAAAGCAAAGAGCTAAACAATGACGTTTTTACTGAAATTTCATTTAACAAAAACATTTACACGAAAGTTTTCCCGGCAAACCATTGCCATGATGTTTAATTTCATATATAATTTACCATAGAAAAATTATTTCAATTTATCGAAATTTTCGCGGATTTCAAACACAAGGGGAAATGAAAAATGGCCAATTACTACATCGTTGACAACACCACCGGTTATGCAGAGGGTTACGTCGATACCGACGGAAATATTTGGTATACCCAACTCGCTAATATCGAAGGGTGGAAAACGTTGTCGATGGCGGGAAGCACGGTCGAGCTTAGAGCGGGAGACAACACATTTGATTCCAATCAACCCCTTTGGGGAGCCAATTTCATAACTGGTGCCGGCTACACCGGCACGGTAACGGTTGCCACGACAGACAAAATATTAGCCGCCGGCGGCGGCAACTCCACAAGCACATACAACGGCAGCATATCCATATCAAACGGCACATTCTCCGCCAATCTTTTTGCCGCATCCAACGGCTCGGCCAAAACGACCGATGGCGTTGTTTCCATATCCGGCGGCAGCCTCACCGGCAACATATACGGCGGCAGCTCCTGGGGCGGTACCAGCACGCAATCGACCATCACCGTGTCCAACGGCTCGGTCACCGGCAACATATACGGCGGCAGTTTCCGCACCGGCACGGTGGACAACGTGCTTATAGAAGTCTCCGGCGGCTCCATCAACGGCATTATATACGGCGGATCGACCGCCACCGGAGCGGTGGGAACGAGCGTGATCAATATTTCCAATGGCACCTACGGCAATGTCTATGCGGGCGGCGCCGGAGCCGCCACCAACGCCAAAACCACGATCACCGTCACCGGCGGCACGCAGAAAGAATGGAATTATATTTACGGCGGCGGCAACAATACGTCGAGCGTCGTCACCGAAAGCAATATTGTCATCAACGGCGGAACGGTTCAATCCATATTCGGCTTAAACGCCGCAAGCACAATCGGCACGTTGAATATAGACATTGCCGCCGGTCGTGTCTTGGGGGCGGTTTCCGCCGGAGGTTTTAGTACCGGCAGTATTGACACCGCCAATATAACTATTGATGGCGGACTCGTTTCAGGAATTATTTTGGGCGGCTGCCACTCCACGACCACGTTCACCAATACGGTCGTAAACAATGCGAATATCACGTTAAACGCCGGCAACGTTTCCACTGTCTACGGCGGCGGACAAAATGACACGCTTCTCACATCGGTTATAACTGTAAACGGCGGCGGCATCAACATCGGCATATACGCCGGAGCACGCGGTACCGGCACCGTCGGGTCAAGCACCATTTACATAAACGGCAATACGTTTGCAATGGGTTCAACCGCGTTCTTTGACTGCGCGTATAATTCAACCGTTGCCGGTGAAACCGTCGCCAAGTCGGCTGAGATGTTTCTTAACAACGTCTCCAACGGCAAACGTCTTTCGGGAGCGAGGTTCCGCAATCTCGGCAAGCTGACCATGCAGGGAGACACCGCAATCGTCATAACCACAACCGATTTAACGTCGGTCGGCAGCTCCTATGCGCTCGCCTTTGACTTCACCGGGCGCAACTCCGCCGTGACCGCTGCCTTTCTTACGGTTGATGCGGCGGTTACAACCCAAACCAACCTCAAGTCGGCCGCCAGTATCACGGCGACGCTCAGCGACACCCAAATGGTCACCGCCGGCACTTACACGATGACTTCCGGGCTTGACGTAAGCGGCTTTACCAGCGTCACATTGAACGACACGGCAAGAACAGTTGGCACCAAGTATTTTTATTCGGCCACCAACACCAATTTCATCATCACTGGCGGAGACAGCAGCACATTGGCCGTGGTTGTTTCAGACACCGGGGCCAACGACTACAAGAAGCTCTCCGATGCAAACAGTTCCCTCGAAAAGATCAATTATGTTGATGACACCACGACGGCCACTTATGCCGGTACGCTTGATGCGACCTATACCGGAGCCAATACCGCGTTTTTCGCGGCTAAGGGAGAGGCGGCGACCGGAGACAAGGTCATCCTTGACTTCAACGGCGCGACTGCCAACAAGGCGGTCTGCGGCGGCGGAGCAGCTGGAGCGACCATCGCGGCGGAGCTGGAGGTAAATGTGGTTGGCGGCAGTGCGAATTTTGTTTACGGCGGCGGCCAGAGCTTCAATACCGGAGCTGCCACGGTCAATGTCAATGCGGGCGGCACGGTTGGCACCGTTTACGGCGGAGCCAATCTTGCCAATGGAGCCACCGGCCTGGGTGCTACCACGCTCAATATCGCGGGCAAGCTCACCGGTTCGGCCTTTGGCGGCAACCGGGTCAATACCACCGGCACCGTCAATGCCGGTAACGTAACGGTCAACGTGGCCGACGGCGCGGCAATAGGCGGCGGCAGTTTCGTCGCCGGTGCGGGCTTTGTGCTCGGCGGCGGTACGCTCAATGTGACCGATGTCACGGTGAACTGGGATGGCGGAGCTCAAACCGGCTCAATGGCCAACGGCCGCGGTTTGGTGGCGGGCGGTATCGCCGGCACCAATGCCAAGCTCAATGTGACCACCACGACCACCGATATAACCGCCGGTACGGCCTATTATATCTATGGCGGCGTCTGGGCGCAAAATCAGGCGACCGGCAATGTCGGCACGACCAATATTACCATCTCCGGCGGCGACCACGGCGTGGTTTACGGCGGCGGTATCGCGCTTGGCGACAATACCAGCTCCACGGTTGGCAATGTCAACATCACGATCTCGGGCGTGACCCAGCTTTCGAGCGTCTTCGCGGGTGGATTGCAGTCAAGTCAGGCCGCGACCATCACCGGGGCGGCGCAAGTGACCATAAGCGACACCGTGAGCGTAAAGAAGTTCATCACGGGCGAAGGTGCCAACTGCACCATCACGTTGGATGGCTTCACCGGTTCGATGGGCGGCCTCGCCGGTTTCGGCAAGGTGGAAGTCAAGGGCGCGACTGCGATGACGCAGGAGTTCCAGATGGTCGGAGCGGATACTTCGTCATGGGCATTTGATCTTACCGGCAATACGGCAGACGAGCTGATGACGTGGAAAGGCAATTCGACCAACAGTTTTGCCGGCGACACCATTGCGCTCACGTTTGATGCCACCGACACCGCCAAGAGCTGGACGCTCGTTTCGGTCAACGGCAGCCGCGGCGAGGACATCCTTGACCTCACCGGAGCTACCATCACCTACAACGGCAGTGCCACCAGTGATTGGACGCTCACGCGTCAGGGCGAAGGCGAGAGCTGGTCGCTCGTGCTGGCCAAAGCATAATCAAGCCCCCTCAGCCAACGGGGTGCAGTCGAGCGATCGGCCGCACCCCGTTTTTACAGAAGTCCGCCCCGCCGCCTCGACCATCCAATAGTGTTCAGGCGCAGAAAATTGGCGGATACAGTGCAAACTGTATGTTTTTCGGCCGTTTATATAGAATAACAAACTGGGTTCCGTCGTTTTTTATGTGTACTGCGTTGATTTAAGCCCTGCGCACAAAGCATGCGCGACCGGCTTATTGCCTCGCCTGTATAAAGAAGAACCGACTTTCGCATACCCGATTAACCACAAAAGGCAAAGCAATGCATTGGATTGACTGGCTTATAGTTATCATACCTCTGGCTTTTATCATCGGCATAGCAATATACACCAAACGCTTTGCGCACGGCATCGCTGATTTTCTCGCCGCCGGGCGGGTTGCCGGTCGTTACGTCATTTCGGTGGGCGACCTCACCGCCGGACTTTCCGTAATAACGCTGGTCGCCGGCGCAGAACAGAAATATCAGACCGGATTCGGCATAAATTTCTGGAACAATATCCTGGCCCCGATCGGCATTGTGCTGGCTCTCACCGGCTACTGCACCTACCGGTGGCGGGAGACCCGCTGTCTATCCAAAGGGCAGTTCATTGAGGAACGTTACGGAAGCAAGTTTTTCCGAATTGTCACCGCGTTTATAAGCTCCCTTGCCGAAATGGTGACCAACGCCATCGGACCGGCCATCGCCGCGAATTTTTTTATCTACTACCTCGGCCTGCCCCATCGAATCATGATATGCGGAGTCAATCTGCCGTGTTACGTTATAATCGTTTCGCTGTGTCTGGCTCTGGCTATGGTCATAATCTGGCCGGCCGGCCGCATTTCGCTGCTGATAACGGACTGTTTTCAAGGGTTGCTGACCTACCCGATATTTGTGATAATTGTCGGATTCATACTGCTTAATTTTTCATGGGATGTGGATATTTCGCCAATACTCTGGGATCGGGTGCCCAATCAGAGCTTCATCAACCCGTATGACATCTCCGAATTGCGCGATTTCAATCTTTTCGCCCTGCTGGTCACCATCACAAGCTACATAATGAACCGCGCCAGTTTTTACGGCAACGACACCTCCAACGCGGGGCGCACGCCGCACGAACAAAAAATGGCGGGCATACTCGGCGCGTGGCGCAACGGCTTCGCCTATGTGATGATTCTTTTGGTTTCGATCATCGCTGTGGTCTTTATGAACAGCGGAAATTTCTCACACAAGGGAGGCGACAACAAATTTGACTTTACCAACAACGATGTTCGCAAGCAGTTGTCTAAACAGGTCATCGACGAAGTGGTTGACGATGAAGCCAGAAGGGCTCGCCTCTTCGCCAAAATCGATACGATCCCCGAACTCGACCACAAGACCGGAGTTGACGCCCCGCTGTCCCAAACGAAAAATCTTGACACCATATATTTCGACACCATGCAAAAAGAGCTTGACGACTCGCCGCAGGGTCGTTACGAACTCCAGCAATACAAAACGCTGTATCAGCAAATGATGATGCCAGCGGTCTTGAGCAGATTGTTTCCGACCGGATTGTTCGGCTTGTTTTGCCTGCTGATGATAATGTTGCTTTTGTCAACCGACGACAGCCGGATCTTCAATGCGGCCGGGTGTATCTTTCAGGACGTAATTCTGCCGTTTTACAAGCGGCATCTATCCACCAAAGAACATCTGCTGCTGCTGCGCTTGACCTCGCTTGGCGTAACACTGTTTTTCTTTATGGTGGCGTTGCTTTTTTCGCAACTTGATTACATCAACATGTTTACGACCATCATGTGCGCGCTATGGCTCGGCGGAGCCGGGCCGATCATGATCTTCGGGCTGTACACCCGTTTCGGCAATCTTACCGGCGCGTGGTGCGCCATAATCTTCGGCTCCGGGACTTCGCTGCTCGGTCTGATTTTTCAACGCAACTGGGCGTATTCCATTTACCCGTGGCTGGACAGTATGTCCCTGGTCGAACCGCTGAACAAAATCCTTGCCGTGGCCTGCCAGCCTTTCGAGCCTTGGGTTCACTGGGAGATGAACCCGTTGAAATTCCCCATAAATTCGTATGAGATTTTCTTTATCTCCATGATATTCAGCATCGTATCATACATCGCCGGATCGTATCTGACCTATAAGCCGTACGATCTCGACAAATTGCTGCATCGCGGTAAATACAGCGACGGTCACGAAACCAAACCCGAACCGTGGACGCTAAAGACCATATTCAACAAACTGGTGACCATTACACCGGAATACACGCTCGGCGACAGAATAATCGCCTGGTCGGTTTTCGGCTATTCACTGGTTTACTCTTTTGGCATCGCCTTTCTCGGCGTGGCCGTCTGGAATGTCTTTTGGCCATGGCCGGTAAATTGGTGGAACAGCTACTTTTACTGGACCTCGCTGATCATCCCCGGTATCGTCGGTGTGGTTTCCACCGTATGGTTTATGTGGGGCGGTCTGGTCGACACCCGGCGCCTTTTCGTCGATCTGGCCAGCCGTCAGGACGACCCCGACGACAACGGTCAGGTAAACGAAAAAACAGAATGACGGCAAATCATTGTCAAAAACGGTGGCAATATGCTTAAAATAGGTCATGCCGAGGCGGATATTTCGACCGCCGGGCCGGTACACCTGCTCGGTCAGTTTTACATGCGGATCAATCAGGGGATTCTCGACCCGGTAACCGCGCATGCCGCCGCGTTTGACGACGGCCGCGAAGCGGTGATCATGCTGAGCGTTGACACCGAGGAGATTTGCGATTATTTGACCGATGAGATTTGCGAACGGGTCCGCAAGATCGACAAGTCCGTACCGGTTGACCGGCTGATCGTCAACGCGACACATACCCACGGCGCGCCGAGTTATTGCCGCGACGATCACCCCGGATTGTCCGAACCGTCGCAGTTTCCGCACCCTCAAATAGAAATACCCGACCCCAACGAGTATCGGGCCGAATTAGTCGAGAAACTTGCCGCCGCGATTTGCCGGGCGTGGCAGACCCGGGAACCGGGCGGGATCGCTTACGGCTACGGTTATGCCGTGGTGGGGCACAGCCGCCGGGTATGTTACTCCACATCGCATAACGGCACTGTCGGCATCGGCCGCAACGGGTCGTGTCAGATGTATGGGCAAACCGGCGATGCCGATTTTTCGCATTTCGAAAACGGCGCGGGCGACCCCACCATCCAACTTCTCTACACTTTTGACGCGGCCGACCATTTGACCGGGGCGATCATCAACATCCCCTGCCCGTTCCAGCTTGACGAATGTATCGAGCTGACCACCGCAAGTTTTGCCAACGAGATACGGCAATCGATTTTGAAACAGCACCCTAATATAAATATTCTTCTCCAAAGCGGGGCCGGTGGCGATGTGTCGCCGCGCAGACTTTACGCAAATGCGGCGGAAAACCGCCGTTTCCGCCTGAAATACCCCGATATGAAGCCCAAGACCCCGGAATGGTTTGCCCGCCTGGATATTGCCGAACGCGTTTCGACGGCTTTTGACGAGGTTCTCGGCTGGGCGCAAACGGCGATCGAGCATGACCCGGTGGTCAAGTGCATGGCGTGTGATATTGCGCTATCCACCCGCACGCTGTCGGCGGAGGAGCGCCAATTCGTGCAATGGCGCAACGAGCAACTGCAAAAGCAGCCGTATTTGAAGGCGGGGAAAAAGACGCCGGCCGAGATTCTTCGCGCAAATTCGGCGCGTCGCAGCTATCTAAACCTTGCCAAAGAAGTCCTCTCCCGAAAAAGCGGCAAGACCTCCGTAAATATCCACGCAGCCTCCATCGGCGACGTCGCATTGGTTTCGCTGCCTTTTGAATTGTATCAGGATTATCAGTATCGTATTCAGGCGCGCAGTCCATTTGTACAGACCTTTCTGATTCAAATGGCCAATGCTTCGTGCGGGTACATTTCCACGGAGCGGGCGGATGCCGGGCAAGGATACAGCGCGGGGTTTCTTAATACGGTCTCTCCGCGCGGCGGCACCGAATATGTTGAGCAGGTGTTGACTCTCCTGCAAACGCTGCAGAGCAACAATGACGACAAGATCAAACGCTGCCAGCCTTAAGATTTCCGGCCTGATGTCACCCCAAATTGGCTAACAATTCGCGCAGTCTGCCCATATTGACCGGTTTGTGCAAAACCGCGTCAAATTCCGACATATCAAACGCGCTGCCGGTTTCCGTGTCGGCGGTCAAGGCGGCGATTTTTATCTTGCGGTCGGAATAGAGTTTACGGATCTTTCGCGCCAGCTCGTCGCCATTCATCACCGGCATCCACAAATCGCATAGCACAAGCTTAATATCCGTTTTCTCAAGGCACGCCAGCGCGGCTTCCGCACCGTTTGCGATTTCGGATTCCACGCCGATCTTCTTAAGCATAGCCTGAGTGACCTTCAGATTCATCACAACATCGTCAACAACCAGCACTTTACCGGAGATGTGATGCGGTGTTTCCAGCGGAGCGGCCTCCCCGGAGACATTGACGTGGCGTTTTACAACATACTCGACCTTGCGCATTTCCACAGTAAAAACCGAACCTTGTCCGAGCTTGCTTTCCAGAGTGATCTCGCCATTGATCCTCTCAAGCATGCGTCTGATAATCGCCAACCCGAGGCCGGTGCCGTTTCTCTCGGCCTGAGTACCGCGCACCGCATTGGATTGGACAAAGGGTTGAAACAACCGCTTCTGATCCTCTTCCGAAATGCCGCAACCGGTATCGGCAAGCGAAAAACGCAGCGTACCGCTGGAATCTCCCGACGGCGTAAACGAGCAGGTAAAATCGATGTGGCCGCGATCGGTGAATTTGACCGCATTACCCATCAGATTGAAAAGTATCTGCCGCATGCGGCCTTTGTCAAGCAGCAGTGTGGGCATCGGATCTATATGGATTTCGGTTTTCAATTTCTTGTCGCGCAGCCACTGTTGAAACACGGTTAAAACCTCGCTCACCAGTGCTGGGAAATCGGTTTCTCCCGGAGAAAAAACCATCTGCCCGGCCTCCAGTTTCGAGAGATCGAGCACGTCATTGATAAGCGCAAGCAGCGCATTGCCCGCCACCGAAATATCGTTGAGATAGCTTTTTTGGGTTTCCGGCGGCAGCGTGCCGTCTTTGAGAATCTCGGAAAATCCGATAACCGCATTCAGCGGAGTGCGGATTTCATGGCTCATGGTGGCGAGGAAATAGCTTTTGGCTTTTTCCGCCGACTTGGCTTCCTTCAAAGCCTGCAAAAGTTCGGACTGCATGTGTTCGTGACGGATCATGATTTCGACGAAGCGGGCGGCTGATTGCACAAAATCCAGTTCGTTGGAATTAAGTATGCGCGGGCTATTCTCATAAACAATGCCGAGATACCCCCACAGTTTTCCGTCGATAAGCAACCGATGACAGTACAGCGATCGACAATCCAACTCCAATACGATCTTTCCGTAATAGGAGCCGAACCGTTTAAGAGATGTCTCCTCCTGTGCATCCGGGACGTTCATGAAGCAATTTTCGCGGAAAGTATTTTTCCAGTCGAACGCAGAGGACAGCGGCACCCATTGCAGCCCGGACAACAGCCGGGGCCGCCCCTGATTGCAAAACTCTTTGTAAATGCTGCCGGTATTTTGCGCGAAGTCAAACTGAAAAATATAAATGCGGTCGGCTTTTACATATTCCCGCACCTGTTCAATGGAGCGGCTGACACCATCTTCCAGATTGGGATTGAGCACCAATGTTTCCAAGCATTGACGGATTATCTCGCGGCTTTTGCTCAAATCCACGTTTGGGGTGGTGTCTACGGAAATCCCCAGCAGCAGCTTTTCTCCGGTTGGTCCGACGCACGGGGTCTTGATGGTTTGAAACTGATATTTTTTTTGGTCTGCACCATACACGGTTTCCGGGAAATTACGGCTTTGGCCGCTTTTCATGATCTCGGCGTCGCGGCTTTCAAACCACTCGCAGTCATCCTGACTGGCAAAGAGGTCGCGGTCGGTTTTCCCAACCACCTCATTAGCCGACTTGCCCACAAAATCAGCGAATTTCCGATTTGCCATCACATAGCGGAAATGATCATCGGCGTCTTTTACAAAAATATTCGCAGACAGAGCGTTGATAATTAAGTCAAACAACGCTTCACGGTTGCGCAGCTCGGTGTTTTTGCGCTCGATTTCCTGATGATTGCGATAGCGTTCGCACACAATATCGTAAAGTCTGGCCGCATTGGTAAGTGTTTGCAGTATGTTTTCTGAAAAAGCCTGACTGTGATCGACGTAATCCACCCCCAGAATGCCGGAGAGTTTTCCGCCCGCCCACAAACCGACGACAAATATCGATTTGATATTCTGCGGAGCCAGGATCGCAATCGTCTTGTGAAAATTATCCGGCGGAATTGAGGTGTCGACAATGACCACCGGCTCGCGGCGAGCAAGCAGCCTCATCCAGTTGTCATCCGGCATCGGCACATGCTGAAGGTTTTGTATTTCGGCAAGTTCAGGTCGGGAAACCCATTCGTGCGTGTTGACGCTGTACGAGCAATTGTCGTGAAACATGCAGACATAGCATCGATCGGAGTGAAGTTCCCGACCGGTCATCGAGAGCAAAACGTTTACCGACTTGTCAAAATCGGTCTCGACCGAAATCATTTCCAGCACCCGGTTAACCATTTGATAATTGGCTACCGTCTGAGTTAAAACTTCAATTTTCTCCGCGTCGGTCATAGAATACGTCGCTATTGATAATCCGGTGATTGATAACCATTACTTTGTTATACTATAATTGATAATGTGTCAATTTTCAATTGATTTCATGCTTCGGAGTGCATAAAACACATAATATTTCAGCTTGACCGGGCGCAAATTCACTACTTCACCGCATGGAGGCAATCGCGGAATCCGCCTTCCGGCCCGATCACGCCGAAATCGCGACCGGCCGGGCAGCGCGGAGCATCGGGCAAGCCATAGTTTTTAAGATATTCGGTGGGCTGGTCGTCGCGGCAGGCGCAGATCATTTCGTCGCAGAAATTATAACCGATCCGGCTGTCGGGCAAAGCCCGGATCGCGGATTTGAGTTCTTCCCATTCCGGACGCGACAAAGCCAGATCGGTACGGTTTCGCGCCCTCCCCTCCAGCATGACCGCGCCCATCTGAACCGCCACGGCACCGGAAAACGCGGCAGCGCAAAACATGTCGACGAACTCGGACGCGTTGACTTTGGTTGCAGTCAAACTGACCTGCATCGGCCAGCGCAACTCCTTTGCCCGGGCAAGGAGTGCCAATGTAGGGAAGCACGTCCGGCGCGTACCGGTCATGACCCCGTAGGTTTTCAGCCCCGGCAGACTCGTGGCCAAGTGTACTCTCAGGTTTCTAAAACGCTTCAACATCGCGTCGGTCAGGCGTGAACCGTTGGTAAAAAGCGAAAGTTCTCCATCGGGAAGTCGCCGCCTCGCATAACCGATCAAGTCGAAAATGTCGCGCCGCAGCAACGCCTCGCCGCCGGTAAACAAAAGGTCGTCCGTCCCGGAGTCAACCGCGCGGTCGATGATTTTCAACCATTCGCGCCGGGGAAGATCGCGCGTCGCCAGCTCCGGGAACTCATGCCACACGCAATAACACCATGGACAATGATAGTTGCAATGACGCGTCACCTCCAGCGCAAGATGTCTTGGCATGGGTGACATTATTTTCTTTTGGGGGGCGACATTGTCCTGCCCACCGTCGGCTGCAATGCCGATTCATTTTTCCGGTTGGCCGGCGTTGGCACGATCAGTTTTTGCCCGTGCTGCAACTTGTCCGCCTGATTGCCGGAAAGCTGGTTGAGTTCTTTTAATTTTTCCACCGAAGTATTATATTTTACGGCGATTTTACTCAGCGTATCGCCGGATTTCACAACATAAACCGTGGTGGCTTGCGGCAAAACAAGGATCGGCTCCCCGGTAACAGGCATCTCCCCGCGAACAGCATTCGCGCCGGAACGCTTTGGCGGCATTGCCGTATCGCCGTCGACAGCGGTGGCCGATGCGTTTTCGCCCATTCCGGCAAGCGGCAACGCCGCGAACAACCCGGCCAGCGGAATACCGAGCTTAATTGATTTTTTCAGCACCGACTGCTTTGGGGCCACCTTTTTTCCAAGTTTTGAATTCATAATCGCCCCCCCTCCAGACTTTGCCATTCCAGAAAAACACCGACCGAGTTTAAGCTACACGACATTTCCAAAATTGCAAATTGATATAAAAAAAGGGGAGCGATTTTCTCAAGCATAGCGCGGATTGATTAAAAAACATTCAACCTCACAATAAAAACTGTTTTTTTTATGTTGCACAGCTTGACAAGATGGCATTTGAGTGTTTCATTAGGGCTGTAACAAGAGAGCACCTGCACTTGGTGCATGACAACAGGGGAACAGGAAGGAATGAGATACTATACGGAAGATCACGAGTGGGTCGAAATCATCGGCGAAGAAGCACTGATCGGCGTAACCGATTACGCGGTTGACGAGGTGCTCGGCGATGTGACCTTCGTGGAACTGCCGGAGGAAGACGATGACTTCATCATCGGCGACAAACTCGGTGAAGTCGAAGGCTCCAATGAGAAGATGGAGATATTTTCCCCGCTCAGCGGCACGGTCATACAAATCAACGAGGCGTTGGCCGACGACCCGGTGATCGTCAACGATTCACCGGAGGACAAGGGCTGGCTCTGCCGTCTGTCGAATATCGACAACACCGAGCTTGACGATATGATGAATGAAGATGCCTACTTTAAGTATTTGCGCCGTTTGCGCCGCAAATAACCACCATTAAATCCCAAAATTATGCGCCGCTGTTTGGCGGCTATTTTTTGGGTGATTCGTCCTACATGATCGGCTCGTCAAATTTAGCCTTATTGATCAAATCGTGGATGATCTCGCGGTCGTCAAAGTGATGACGCACCCCCTTGATCTCCTGATAATTTTCATGCCCCTTGCCGGCCACCAGCACAATGTCGCCGGCCCCGGCGTTGGCAAAAGCGTACTCTATCGCCCGGCGGCGATCGGGTTCGATCATGCAATCGGCCGTTTCCGGTATGCCGGCGGCGATTTCCGCAATGATCGCGTCGGGCGATTCTCCACGCGGATTGTCGCTGGTCAGCACCAGTTTGTCGGCCAGCCCGGCGGCCACCCGCCCCATGCGCGGTCTTTTGGTACGGTCACGGTCGCCGCCCGCGCCAAACACCACCCACAGCTTGCCGCGCACCAGCTTCTTCAAGATGCCGAGCACGTTTTTGAGCGCGTCATCGGTATGGGCGTAATCGACGTAGAAATCGGCGCCGGACGGGGCGGTATATTTCTGCAACCGCCCCGGCACCTGAATCGGCTGGGCAAGCGCATGCTTGATGTCGGCGATGGAAAGACCGTAATTATTTGCGGCAATTATCGCTCCGGCCAGATTATGCACGTTGTGCTCGCCGATGAGGTTGGTGACTACATCGATGGTCGCGGCTTCACTTTCCAGTCTGAAGAGCGATTTATCCGCGTCAAGTTCAACATTGGTTATACGGCACGACGCTCCCGCCGAACAGCCAAATGAAATAATATTTCGCCCGCCCAGTTCGTCGATCAGCCGACGGCCGTAGGGGTCGTCTATGTTGATAACGGCAACGCCGTCGGGAGCAAACAATTCGGTGAAAAGCAAACGCTTGGCGCGGTAATAACTTTCCATATCCTTATGGTAATCAAGGTGATCCCCGGTAAGATTGGTGAATATCGCCGTGTGAAACTTGACCCCGTCAACCCGTCCCTGATCCAAAGCATGGCTCGAAAGCTCCATCACCGCCGCCTTCATGCCGTTGCGCCGCATAGTATCGAGCATAGGAAAGAGCACCCCCGCCTCCGGGGTGGTGTTTGACGCCGGCATCGTGATCTTGCCGTCGCGGTATTCGACCGTGGAAATCAATCCGCACGGCGTGCCGGAGGCGCGAAAAAGATGCTCCACCAAAAACGCGGTGGTGGTTTTGCCGTTGGTGCCGGTCACGCCGATGAGCGGCAGTTTTTCGTCGGGACGCCTCCAGAACTCGCGCACCAACCGCGAATAAGCTCTCGTCGCGTCGGTCACTTGCACAAATGATACATGACTGCAGTAAGACGCCAGCTCTCGGGTATGCACGATGGTCTGCGCCCCGCGCCGGATGGCCTCATCGATGAATTCATGCCCGTCCAGCTTCGCCCCAGATATGGCGACAAAGGCGTCGCCGGGCAGTATTTTGCGTGAATCGCAACGCACCTGCCCGCGAAAAATACCGTCGAATCCGCGCTGAGCGACAAAAAGTTCATCGAGCGCGGCCGCATAACTCTCCAGCTTCATGAACAGATCTCCTATTGCCGCAATTCCGGCGGCAGCGCATTTTCAAGGGCGAATCCGCGCGATCCCTTGAGGAACGCAATCCGCCCCGGTGTCAGCTGCGAAATAAACCAATTTGCGGCCTCCGCCGCCGTATCAAAACGCTCGACCCCGTCCCGGTCGGGATAATCGCTTCCTATAACCGCAATACGCGCATGCGGAAAATAACGAACCGCCTCGTCCAGCACGGCGGCATGACGCATTGCGCTGTCGCCGCCCAGCTCAAGCATCCCGCCCAAAAGCAGCGCGAGATCAGTCGGCTCGGCAAATTCGGCCAGCCACTCAAAAGAAGCGTGCATACTCTCCGGGTTGGCGTTGTAGGCGTCGTTTATTATCGTGGCTCCGTTGAAGCGGCTTTGCCTGCTCCGCATACCGGGCAGCCGCGCGGCGGATAATCCGCCGGAAATCATTTCGGGCGTTACGCCGATTGCCAGCGCGACCGCGGCGGCGGCGGCGGCGTTCATCGCCTGATGCCGGCCGGTCAACGACCATACCACCGTAAACGAACGGCCGTTTTTGAAGTTCAACCTAAACGAACTTCCCGACAGCGAGCCGCCGAGATAATCACTTTCGACATCCGCTCCGGAACCGGCCGGCCCGAAAGAATATAACCGGTCGTGCAGCCGCGCGGCGGCTTCAAGGATTTCCGACTCCGGCGCGGTTTTGGGCCAAACCGCCGCTCCGCCGCGCCCCAGCCCGGAATAGATAAAAGCCTTTTCCCGCGCCACCCCGGCCAAATCGCCGAGAAATTCCAAATGGCACGGCGCAATCGAGTTGACCAATGCCGCCGCCGGGTGCGCCATACGGCTCAACGGGGCGATCTCTCCGGGGTGGTTGGTACCGCACTCGATCACCGCGAAACGGTGATGCGGCTCCAACCGCAGCAGATTCTGCGGCACACCGATCTGATTGTTGGTGTTGCCGATAGTCCACAGCACGTTTTCACCGCCCGCTTCCGCCGCCAAAATAGCGCGCAGCATCTCTTTGACGCTGGTCTTCCCGACGCTGCCGGTCACGGCGACCACGGTCAGGTCGGCGAACCTCATGCGATGAAATCTTGCAATATTCTGATAAGCGTCGAGCGTGGAGCGCACCGCCATCACCGGCACGCAGCACGGTCGAGGCAGTTTATCGAGCAAGTTTGACTCCACACACAACGCTCCGGCACCGGCGTTGACGGCCGCTTCGAGCATATCGTGCCCGTCGAAGCGTTCGCCGCGCAGTGCGACAAAAAGTCCGCCGGCAACCGGCAGCCGGGTGTCGGTGAACAACTCAAACCGGGTATCTTCCGACGGACGGCGATCCCATTTCCCGGCGGTGGCGGCGGCAAGTTCGGCAGCGGTAAATGATGCACTCATAATCAGTCGTTTATGTTGATAATGGTGTTGACATTGTCGCCCCGAAAGAGCACTCTAATGGTCTTGGCGTCGCCGATCCAGTAAATCCAGCTCTCGTTGCGAAGGTTGGGCGTGCGTATCGCCGGCGGCGGGCCGTAGGCGAGCATCACTTCGCGACGGTTCATGCCGGAGGTGACCTTGCCCTGACGGATCAAGGCAAGCGTACTGTCGGAGACGTTTTTAAGATATTCGTCGGGCGGCGTGGTGGTAAACGTGTCAAGGATGTAGTTGCGCATGGCGGTAAGCCGATAGCCGGGGCTGAATTTTATCACATATTCCCGCCCGTCAGCCGGGGTTTTGAACTCAATGCGGTTATTCCACTCGCTGGCTCCGACCGGCTCGATCTCGGTGCCGATCGGTATGATGTGCCCGCGCTGGATGTTTAGACAGCTTATGTCGCCCGGATCGGTGTACCAGATGTTGTATCTGGTGTAAATCTTCTGGTCAAGTTTCTGCTGAAGCACTTCGGAAAACACCACCGAGTCCTCGGCGCAGCCGGTCATGGCGAATGCGGCGACAATAGCGGCGGCAAAAATCAAAAGACGGTTCATCGGAGCCCACCTCGTTTGGTTTGCGGTTTCTGGAACGTCATTAATCTACTTGAACGCGCCGGATTTGCAAGCCCGCGCGCGGACAAAAGCCGATTTTTGTCGATATTTCGGGAGCCGGTATTGAAAATCCGGGGTTTCAGGTGTATATTTCGGCTTTTGTATACACAAAACAAATTGAGGCAGCATAAATGAACGGACAACCCCGGAACGAAATGAAAGGCAGCGAGATCACCATCAAGTGTTTGGAAAAACTTGGTGTAGAAGTCGTATTCGCCTATCCCGGCGGTCAGGCCATCGAGCTGCATCAGGCTTTGAGCAAAAGTTCCATGCGGGTGGTGCTGCCGCGCCACGAGCAAGGCGGAGCTTTCGCCGCCGGCGGCTATGCCCGCGCCACCGGCAAGGTCGGCGTGGCCATGGCCACCTCCGGCCCCGGCGCGACCAACCTGGTGAGCGGCATCGCCGACGCCTATATGGATTCGGTGCCGACGCTTTTCATCACAGGTCAAGTCCCCTCCCCGCTCATCGGCAAAAACGCCTTTCAGGAGACCGACATCATCGGTGTGACCCGGCCGATCGTCAAACACAGCTTTTTGGTGCTTGACGCCAACGATTTGCCCCGGGTGCTGCGTGAGGCGTACACTCTCGCCGGCACCGGTCGCCCCGGTCCGGTACTGGTGGACATCCCCAAAAACGTGCAGCAGCAGCGTTGCACGCCCGACTTTGACGCTCCGGCCGAGCTGAAATACTATAACCCCGACCCGAAACACAGCAGTGAAGACATCGAAAATGTCAAACGCCTGATCCGGGCGGCCAAGCGGCCCTGCATCTACGCCGGCGGCGGCATCATTGCTGCCGGAGCCTCGGCCGAACTGGTTAAATTTGCGGAGTCCTACAATATTCCGATCACCACCACCTTGATGGGCATCGGGGCGGTGCCGTTTGACCACCCGCTTTCGCTGCAGTGGCTCGGCATGCACGGCACGGTTTTCGCCAATTACGCGGCCAACGAGTGCGATCTGTTGCTGGCGTTCGGGGCGCGTTTCTCCGACCGGGTGACCGGCAATCCGCGCACTTTTGCGGCGGGAGCCAAGATCGTGCATATCGACATCGACGAATCCGAGATCAACAAAAACATCCATGCCGACTGCTCGATCGTCTCCGATATAAAACAGGTTCTGACCGAGCTTAACGCGGAGCCGGAGCCCAAAGAATACCGCGAGTGGTTCGCCCAGATCGCCGGGTGGAAAAAGAGCTATCCCAAAGGCTACCGGCGCGACGAAAAACGGCTTCAGCCGCAGTATGTCATCGAAACGTTGTCGCGTCTGAGCGAACGCAAGGCGATCATCGTACCCGGCGTCGGTCAGCATCAGATGTGGGCGGCGCAGTTTTACGACTACACGTTTCCGCGCCAGTTTCTCACCTCCGGCGGTTTCGGCGCAATGGGCTTCGGCCTGCCCGCCGCCATGGGAGCCAAAGTGGCGCGCCCCGATGTCGAAGTCATCAACATCGACGGCGATGGCAGTTTTCAGATGAACATTCAGGAGCTGGGTACGCTTTTTGTTGAGGAGATACCGGTCAAGATGGTGATTCTCAACAACCAGCATCTCGGCATGGTCGCGCAGTGGGAAGACCGCTTCTACAATCACAACCGCGGCAACACGGTACTCGGCCGCTGCAAGGGAGCCAACGGCATTCCCGGCAAGAACTGCGACGGCTGCGACGGCTACCGCTGTACCGGGCGGAGTTACCCGGATTTTGTGGCCATCGCCGCCGGATACGGCATTGCCGGGCGCGATGTATTCAGTCGCGGCGAGCTGGAGGAGGCGATCAACGCCATGCTGGCCGCCAAGGGGCCGTATCTGCTCAACGTGCATGTCGGCTATGAAGACCATGTACTGCCGATGATACCGCCGGGCGGCGATTACCACTCGATCATCACCGAGTAGGACTTTTATGCAACTTACGGTCAATGCGTCGCATCTCGGCGGCGAAGTCGCGGTGCCCGGTTCAAAATCGCATACCATTCGCGGGATCGCCGCCGGGCTGCTGTCCGGCGGGTGCGTCACGCTTGATTCTCCGCTGGAATCCGATGACACCGCGTCCGCCCTAAATGCGGCGGCAAGGCTGGGAGCCGTGGTGGAGAAACATGCCAGTTCGTGGTCGATCAGAGGCACTTGCGGCAAACCGTCGGCGCCGGATTCACGGCTTGACCTCGGAAATTCCGGCACCGGGCTGCGGCTGCTGTCGGCCATTGCCGCGCTGGCAGGCAAAAACATTGCTTTTGACGGCGACGCTTCGCTGCGCACCCGGCCGATGGCGGGACTGCTGTCGGCATTGACCGAGCTGGGCGCAAGCACGAGTTCGACCGGCGGCAGGTGTCCGCTTGAATTGTGCGGTCCGTTGCGCGGAGGACATGCCAAGGTGGACGGTACTACTTCGCAATTTCTCACCGCACTATTGTTCGCACTTCCGGCGGCGGAGCATGATTCCGAATTGACGCTCGACTTTCTCAACGAAAAACCCTATATCGATATTACGCTCGATTGGCTTGACGCGCTCGGGGTAAGGGTGAGCCACTCGCCCGACTATCTATACTGGCAAATTCCGGGCGGACAAATCTTCGGCTCGCTGCGCCGCACGGTGGCGGCGGATTTCTCGACCGCGGCGTTTCCCCTGATCGGGGCGATCGCGGCGGGGAGGCCGACCGGCGTAACGCTGCTCAATCTGGATTTCAACGACCCGCAGGGCGACAAACTGATCTTTGAGCTGCTGGCCGGTCTGGGGGCGCGGATCGAGCGCAATCCCGGGCGGACGGTGGTTTTGCCGTCACCGCTTTCCGGCGGCACGCTTGACCTGAATTCGACTCCGGACGCGCTTCCGGCGGTCGCGGTGGCCGCGCTCAACGCGGCGGGCGAAACCAGGTTGGTCAATGTACCGCAGGCGCGGCTTAAAGAGTGCGACCGTATCGCCGTCATGACGGCCGAGCTGCGTAAACTGGGAGCCGATATTGAGGAGTTGCCGGACGGCATGATAATACGGCCGACCCGTCTGCACGGCGGGCGGGTGGAGTCTCACGGCGACCATCGTATCGCCATGGCGTTGGCGATAGCCGGTCTGTCGGTTGCCGACGGCGAAACCGTCATTGAGGGCGCGGAGGCGGCCTCGGTGACTTACCCGGCATTCTTTGAGGATTTTATCCGTCTTGGCGCGGATTTCCGTCTGGGATAAGCTCCATTTCAAGCAATTCGACCGTAGCGTCGGCATCGGACGGCACCACGTTGAACCCGAAAACGCCGCCCGGCGACGGCATGGTGAACTCCGCCGGCTCCTCCGGCATAAGATAGAATTCGACGCATGTATCACTTTGGTTTACGATAAAAACCCGCGCCGGAGCTTCGCCGTGCACGACCAACCGCCCCCGCGCCGACGCATATCCGCTCCGGGGCAGACGATACAAGCGAGGTTCGCCCGACGCGACACGGACAACGCCGCCGCCGCGCTCAAGCGGAATTTCCTGCAACTCCGCGCCAGCCGTCGGATAATTTGATGTCGAATTTTTTGATTTCATGATGTCATAATATAGAATTGCCGGTCGATTTTTACAAATACAACTTGAAAAAACGCCGTATCGGTGTATTTTCGAAGATATGAACTACCGTATCATCAAATCCGCCGCCACCACCGAATGCGCCATGCTGGCGCAGCTTTACCGCACGGCCGGCTGGATCGGCGAAAACGAACCGGCGGCCTTTATCGGCGGAGCCGTTTCCGGCTCCACGGTATTCGCCGTAGCCGAAGACGACGGCGTCATAGTCGGCATGGCGCGCGCCATTTCCGACGGCGTATCCGACGCATATATTCAGGATGTGGCGGTATTGCCGTCATACCGTCATCGCGGCATTGGCGGGCATTTGGTCAGACTGGTGGCCGACCAGCTGCAAAAAGCCGGCATCGACTGGATCGCTCTGGTCGGCGAACCCGGCACCGGGAATTTCTACCGCGAACTCGGGTTTCAGGCGCAAAACGGCTTCACGCTCTGGAAGTTCGCGGTCAAAGACTGCGCGGATAACTCCCAAAAATCTTGAAGAACGCGCAATCGCTCTCCAACTCCTTGCACGCGGCGGCCACCGCCGGGTCATCGCGATGACCGAGGATGTCCACAAAGAAGCAATACTCCCAACTGCCGCTTTTGAGCGGACGGCTCTCGATAAGCGTCATCGAAATATCGTGATTGCGAAACGGCCTCAGCGCGTCGTAAAGCGCACCGGAGCGGTCGTGCAGAGAGAAGCACAAACTGGTCTTGTCGTTGCCGGAGGGCGCACCGGTCTGCGTACCGATTACCGCAAACCTCGTTATGTTGCGCGGATTGTCGCCAATATTTTCCGCCAGAACCGGCAGCGGGGTGAGTTCGCCCGCCAACTTTCCGGCGATGGCCGCCGAATCACTGTCCCGACCGGCCAACTCCATGGCTCGGGCGGTGCTGGTCACCTCGATCTGCGACGCCCCGGGCAGCCGCGAAGTAAGATATTCCCGACATTGGCCGAAAGGCTGCGGGTGACTGTAAACACAGCGCACATCCTCGATCCGGCCGGTACCGTAAAGGATGAGCCGCACCGGAAGTTCATGCTCGGCCACAATGCCCACACCGGAATTCATCAGCGCGTCAAGGGTTTGATTGACCACCCCCTCCGTGGTGTTTTCGACCGGCACCATGCCGTAGTCGGCCCGCCCGTTTTCAACCGAACGGAAGACGTCGGCTATGCTGCGCTGCGGCAGCAGCGTCACGCCGTGACCAAACTTTTCGATCACCGCCTGATGCGAAAATGTGCCGTTCGGCCCCAAAAAGGCGATCGCCAAAGGTTTCTCAAGTTTGATCGCCGCCGACATGATCTCACGGTAGATGGCAAGCAGGGAATCGCGGTCAAGCAAACCGCCGGCGTTGAGCTTTTCGAGCTTATCCAGCAACATGCGCTCGCGCTCCGGCACATAGATCGGGGCTTTTTCGGCCCGTTTGATCTTGCCGATCTCCATAACCAAAGCACTGCGTTCGTTGAGCAATTCGACAATACGGGCGTCAAGGCGGTCTATTTTGGCTCTGAATTCATCAATTGGCATATTAAGCTCTTTCTCAGGCGCGGCGCGCCCGGTTCAATACTTCCAACGCGACATCAACCTTGCCAAGCGGCGCACTGACATCCACCCCCGCCACACGGTCGCGCACCGCGACAATGTTTTCGGCGGCAATGGCAATACCGACTTCGCCTTGAGCCTCGCGGCTCTCGTGCTCGGCCATGCGGCGCATGACCTCGTCCGGCACCACGACCCCCGGCACCTCGGTACGCATAAATTCAGCATTGCGCAACCCGGTAAGCGGCCAGATACCGGCGATCACCGGCGTTTTGAGATGCTCGATACGGTCAAGAAACGCAAACAGCGCCTCCGTCGCAAAAACCGGCTGGGTGATGATAAATTCCGCTCCGGCTTCGACTTTTTCGCAGGTGCGGCGATATTCACGCTCAAGGTCAATCGCGTTGGGGTCGGCTCCGACGCCGATCACGGTGCGGGTGACGTCGTTGAGCTGCTTGCCGCCGAGATCAATGCCTTGATTCATGCGTTTTTGTATCTTGACCAAACCGATTGAATCGGTGTCAAACACCCCGGAGCTGAACGGGTAATCACCTAGTTTCGGCGGGTCGCCGGTAATGAAAAGCACATTGTTTATGCCCATGCCGGCACACCCCAGAAGTTCGGCCTGCAAACCGATCAAACTGCGGTCGCGGCAGCAGCAATGCAAAATCGTTTCGATGCCGGCATGCTGTTTGATGGCGATGGCGGCGGCGAGAGAAGACATGCGCGAGCTGGCACGCGGGCCGTCGGGCAGATTCAGCCCGTCAATCCTTGCGTCAAGACATTTGCGGGCCCCCGACACGGTAGAGCGCAGGTCGAAGCCGCGAGGCGGCGTAAGCTCGACCAGCTCGATCCACTCGCGGTGAGCGAGTTTGCGGCCGAGCAGCGAACGCTCGCCCAGCGGGATTTCGTCGCGCAGATGTTCCGCCTTGACCTCGACCGCGGGTATGCCGCGCTTTTCGGCACGCGCGATCGGCCTGACCGAACGGGCCAGTTCCTCGATATGATCCGGCCCAATGCCGCAGCAGCCGCCGATACCGGCGGCCCCCAGCATGGCGTAACGCTTGGCATAAGTGCTGAAATACTCCGCACTGGTCATATAAAGGGTGCGCCCGTCAACCACCCGCGGCGAACCGGCGTTAGGCTGTACGATGACCGGCAGATCGGTCTTTTTAGTCAGAAGCTCAAGTTCATCAAGGGTGGCTTCCGGCCCGCCGCCGCAGTTAAGCCCGAGCGCGGCGGGCGCCGTGCCGGGAAAAGTCGAGAGCAGCCGCATCGCCTCGTCCATGGCCTGTGCGCCGCAGTCGATGCAATGCGCGTCAAAGGCAAAGCTCAACACATATTCGAGATCGGGAAATTCACGCACCGCGTCGAGTGCGGCGCGCAAATCGACGCCGCTGCGCAAACTTTCGAAAATAATAAAATCCGCCTCTTTAAGCGCGGCGATCTGCTGCTTGAGAAGTTGGGCGCGGGAAGTCGTGTCGGCGGGCGACTCCGGCTCTCCGACCGGCCCGACCGACGCCGCCACCATGATGTCGGCATCTCCGGCGGCGCGGCGCGCCAGCTCCACCCCGGCCCGGTTGATCGCCTCGACCTGATCGGCCAGGCCGAATTTGGCCAGACGCCGGGCATTGGCGTTGAAGGTGTTGGTGGTTAGCACATCCGCTCCCGCCTCGACATAACGACGGTGAATGTCGAGTATCACCGCCGGAGCGGTAAGAGACAATTGCTCGTACGAGGCGTTAAGAAAATAATTGCGTT
Organism: Victivallaceae bacterium; assembly: GCA_028698975.1. Classification (GTDB taxonomy): domain Bacteria; phylum Verrucomicrobiota; class Lentisphaeria; order Victivallales; family Victivallaceae; genus Victivallis. The sequence continues at coordinate 3,702 of JAQVVK010000003.1, read as the reverse complement.
TGTAGATTTCGGTGCCGATGGCTCCGTCAAAAACGACCAGTCCCTCGGCCAGTTTGCTGCGCAGTTTATTCATCCGAATCCCATTTCGATTTGATTGACCGCCAATAAAATAGCACGTCTACGCCCGCTTATCAAGTCTTTGTGCATTAAAAACACCGGGTTGACCGGTCCGATCCGGCGGAGAGGCCGACCGTCCATAACATACATTTTTGTAAGATTATCACCGTGACTGACGGTGGCAGCCCGCCTGAACCTCGCCATTCGACAATTTAAATACATATTTGTAATCTTTTTACTTCAAGTTACAATATTGTTACGATTCTTGCGGAGCAGAAAGCCTTTCCGCCGGGCACGTCGGTGTAACTGCATTTATGACAATAACAAAATAAAGTTGGCACAAGATTTGCTTGCAAGGTTTGACAGTTCAGAAATCGATCGTGTTCCCAACCAAAACAAAGGAATAATTTATGAACGCCTATGTATCACGCGTGCTGGAGTCGCTCCAGCAGACCAACGGCAATGAAAAGGAATTCATCCAGAGCGTTACCGAGGTGCTTTCCACCATATCCAAGCTGCTCGAAGCGCAGCCCAAGTATGAGAAGAACAAGATTCTTGAACGCATCACCCTGCCGGAACGCGCCATCATCTTTCAGGTGCCGTGGCTTGACGACAAGGGCGAGATCCAGATCAACACCGGCTACCGCGTGCAGTTCAACAGCGCGATCGGACCTTACAAGGGCGGCCTCCGCTTCCACCCGTCGGTCAACCTCAGCATTTTGAAGTTCCTCGGTTTCGAGCAGATCTTCAAAAACAGCCTCACCACCCTCCCGATGGGCGGCGGCAAGGGCGGTTCGAACTTCAACCCCAAGGGCAAGAGCGACCGCGAAGTCATGGCGTTCTGCCAGAGCTTCATGCGTGAACTCTATCGCCACATCGGGCCGTCGGTCGACGTGCCGGCCGGCGACATCGGCGTGGGCGGCCGCGAGATCGGTTTCCTCTTCGGCCAGTACAAACGCATTGTCAACAGCTATGACAGCGTGCTCACCGGCAAAGGCCTCAACTGGGGCGGCAGCCTGGTCCGTCCGCAGGCGACCGGCTACGGCGCGGTTTACTTCGCGGCCGAAATGCTCAAGACCCGCAACCGCAGCTTCAACGGTGCCAAAGTGCTGATCTCCGGCTCCGGCAACGTCGCGCAGTATGCCATTGAGAAGGCCACCGAGCTCGGCGGCAAGGTGCTCTCCGTCTCCGACTCCAACGGCTGCATCATCGACGAAGACGGCATTGACGCCGAGAAGCTCGCGTTCATTCAGGATCTCAAGAACGTCCGTCGCGGACGCATTGCCGAATACGCCAAGCAGTATCCGACCGCCAAGTACGTCGAAAACGCCCGTCCGTGGCAGTTGGTCAAGTGCGACGTCGCCATGCCCTGCGCCACCCAGAACGAGCTTGAGCTGGCCGACGCGCAGGCCCTGGTCAAGGGCGGCTGCTTCTGCGTCTGCGAAGGAGCCAACATGCCGACCACGCTGGAAGCGACTTCGTTCCTCCAGAAGAACAACGTGCTCTTCTCGCCCGGCAAGGCCTCCAACGCCGGCGGCGTCGCCACCAGCGGTCTGGAAATGAGCCAGAACGCAATGCGTCTTTCTTGGTCCGCTCAGGAAGTTGACGAGAAGCTGCATGGCATCATGATCAACATCCACAACGCGGCGCGCAACGCGGCTGCCGAATTCGGCGAACCCGACAACTATGTCATGGGTGCCAACATCGCCGGTTTCCGCAAGGTTGCCGACGCGATGATCGATCTGGGCATCTGATCAAGGCCCGACCGTTAGAATAAAGCTGCGCCCCGATTTCCAGCTTGGAAGTCGGGGCGCGTTTTTTATGCACAAACCGCATCAAACCGGTATCCTTGGCGGCCGGTCGCGATACCGCCAGCCGCCGACTTGGGGCTTGCCTGCATCTGCCGCGAACAGATGAAACAATATTATTATAGTCGGTTAGGCAAGAGCGGCTAAATAGGAAAATCGGTTTTTACACAACCGACCATTAAAACCGAACGGCCTGTGCATCCAACGGTAAACCTTGACGCGCAAATATGAAACGATTTTTTTATATTGTCGCTTGACTTTTGCAATTTTGGCACTATGGTATTAAAAAGATACCAAAATAGTTTGTTATTACCCATAATTTATTGTTGTAGCAAGAAACTTCAAAATTCAATAGCTAACAAAAACAAATCGCAAGGGGTGAAAAAATAAATTATTGAATTGCCGAATTGGTTATTTAATTATTGTTTTCTAATATGGAGGTTTAAAAGATGAACAATGTAGCCCCAAACACATCCGTCTACAACCAGACAGCGGAATCAACGGAGACTGTCCTCGTTCAGGGATCAGCCTACACCACAACAGTCAACGGCACCGTCAATCTTGATTATGACACCGCCTATATGAAAGACACCGTCATTTCCGGCGGTGTGGTCAATGCCATAAACGGCGAAATCGTTGACACCACGATGAATGGCGGCGAGATGAAAGTCTCCGCCGGAGCGGTCGCTTCCGGGCTGGAGATTTTCGACGGCTACGGCAAAGTCGAAGCCGGCGGCAAAGCCTACAATGTAACGATTCACAAGAATACCGGCAATTATGATATTACCGGCTATGTGGAAAATCTGGTTGCCAGCAATGCCGAGGTGCAGCTCGACGGCAACGGTGTCGTCTCAAGCATGACCCTTTACAACGCCGGTGTTGCGAAGTTCTGGCAGGGCGGCACGATCGAAGATATTACCGTGTTGGGCGGAGGTACGCTCTGGACGGGGCGCAGCACCGCTATCTCCAAAGTGAAGCTCAACGGCGGTCAGGTTTGGGTTGAGCAGACCGGCGGAAGCCTCAGCGACGTCACCATCTACAACGGTACTGAATATGTTGGCGGAGGCGCGGAAGTTGACGGCACTGTCATGTCGGGCGGCATCATGGAAGTATACGGCGTTGCCAAAAACACCGTTATGTCGGGCGGCCAGCAGTATGTAAAGAGCGGCGGTACGGTTTCCGGCATGGTGATCCACAATGGTTACAGCCATGTCACATCCGGCGCCGAGGCTTATGATGTAACGGTTTACAGCATCAACGGCAACTACGACATTGACGGCGGCCATGTAGAGCGGCTCACCACCAATGCGTCGGTAAAACTCAACGGCGAAGGCTACGTTTCCGGCCTGACCATCGCCAACGGCGGTGTTGTCGACTTCGTACAAGGCGGTACGCTGGATAATGTTACTATACAGACCGGCGGCACTCTCTGGACGGGGCGCGCCACCGCCGTTTCCGATGTCAAGATCGCCGGAGGTGATCTCTGGGTGGAAAAAACGCTCGGCAGTTTGGGTGCGGTCACCATTTATTCCGGCAGGGAATATGTGCTCGACGGTGCGGTGGCCAATAATACGGTCATATCCGGCGGCGAACAAAATGTCAATAGCGGTTGCGTCGCTTCCGGCACAACGCTCTTTGGCGGTGTCCAAAATGTGAACGGCACGGCATATAACACGGTAATGTCGGGCGGCGAGCAATATGTGAAAAATGGCGGCGTCGCATCCGGTACGGAAATCTTCAATGGTTACAGCAATGTCGCATCCGGTGCCGAAGCATACGATGTGACCATTCACAACATCAACGGCAACTACGACATTGACGGCGGCCATGTTGAGCG
>JAQVVK010000002.1 GCA_028698975.1 Victivallaceae bacterium | reverse complement strand
CGTTGGAAATGGCGATCTTTTCCTGACCGACGATGTCGCCGGAGTCGGGTTTGTCGGTCATTTTGTGCAAGGTCATGCCGGTTTCGGTCTCGCCGTTGGCGATGGCCCAGTTGATCGGGGCGCGGCCGCGGTACTTGGGCAGCAGCCCGCCGTGGACGTTATACGCGCCCTTGGCCGGGATGTCGAGGATCTCCGGCCCGATCATGCCGCGAAAATAAAAACTGAAAATATAGTCGGGTTTGAGCGCGGCGATACGGCCGATCCAGACCGGGTGATTGACGTTTTCGGGGGCGAACACCGGAATACCCAGCTCGCCGGCCAGCTCGGCCACCGAGCCGAACCAGATGTTTTCGGCGGGGTCGTCACGATGAGTAAACACCGCGCTTATTTCGAATCCGTTGCGCCGCAGAGCTTCAATACCGGCGCGTCCAATGTTGTGATAGGCGAAAACAACACACTTTGCAGTCATGGAACCAACCTTTCGTTCAGAAATTTCCAAAAAAGATAAATGGTTTTTATACTATATACCGTCTTTACATTTTTTTCCACCGGCAAACTGAAAATACGGTAAATTATCACATTTTGCCGTCATTCGAACAGTTTGTTCATCACCAATCAAGGCCGCCGGCACGAAGCCAGACCAGCGAATCGGCCAGACCGCCGACGCGGTTGCGCGCCAGCCAAAGACGACGATGCACCATGCCCGCGTGTTCAAGTTTTTGCCGCCACGCGCACCGGTCAATGCGGCCGCCGCGCAGGAACTTCATCTTGTCCAGCGCAAGCGACATCAGTTCGAAGGTATTCAACAATTCGTCACGCACCAGCGGATCGGCCGGGCAAGCCAGATCAAACGATTGACGCCACGCCGCCAGACGTTCGCCAAGATTGCGAACTTCCGCCTCGGAACACCCTTTGACAAAGGGATTGTTTTGGTCGCCAAGTTTGCCGAAAACATGGAAAAACAATCCGCTGTTGCACACTTTCACATCTGTAACGTCGGCAATGCGACCCATTTCCATGACCAGATGCCCGGCACCGGCGCAGCCAAACACCCGGTCGGCGGCCTCCGCCGCCAGTTCGCGGTTGGGCGCGGCGGCGTACCACGCGGCTCCGCCTCCCATGGCGATACCCGGCCACGAGACCGGCCAATACTGGATATGGCCGCAGTCGCCCCAGTCGGTGAGCAGCAGCCCGGCGGCTCCCTCCGCCAGCCCGTCGCGGGCCGCGTTTTCGATGTTGCCGAGCATCACCCCGGTGCGCCCGCAGAAAGAACGCCAGGTCGAAGTGCCCGGGCAAACGTAATAACGCACCCCGGCGGAGTGGAACTTGGCGCAGTTTTCGTTTGAGAGGTTGTCCAGCTCATACCCCCACTCCAGCGCGGTGACATCGGGCGGCAGACCGGCAATGAGTTCGGGGTGCGACTTGATGATGTCGCCCCAGAACATCGCCTTGCGGCCATGCGAGCGCACCAGACCAAACAGGGTATTTAAGAATTCAAAATAAACTTGTGACTGCGACGTTTTTTGGCACCGTTCCGCGCTGCGGCCGTCGCCCTGCCCCAGCTCGAATGTTTCGTCGCAGCCGATGTTGACATAATCGCTGGTGAAGTTCGGCAGATATTCGTCGTAAAGCCGCGCGATGAACGCCTCGGCCTCCGGGCCGGGGGCGATGACCCCGTGCATGTAGGAATTCCACGGCTTGTAAAGCCACGGCTTGGCGTGCTCGGCCAAAGAAGCGTATTCCGGGTGGACAAGCCAGCGGTCAAGGTGGCCGAAACTGTTCAGGTTGGGCACAAGTTCGATAAACCGCCGTGAGCAATACTCGTCAAGCTCCATGACCTCTGCGGCGGTTATCGGGCTGTAATCGCGCCACACCGTTTCGTCTCCGGCAAATTCAAAAGTATGCTCCACATAAAGCTGAAGCTCGTTGTAGCGCAACGCAGCGAGCTGGTCTATCATCTTTTTGAGCGTGGCCATCGCGGGGACTTTGTCGCGTGAAATATCGAGCATATACCCGCGTCGCGTCAAGTCGGGCGCGTCGTCGATCTCCAGCCCCGGCAGCGCGGCCGCGCCATGGCGATCGACCAGTTGCGCCAGCGAGTCCAGCCCGTAAAAGAACCCGGCGTCGGAGGAGGCGACTATTTCAAAACCATGCGTCCGGGCTTTTAGAGAATACCCCTCCGGCTTGACCGCCGCGTCACGCCGCAACCGTGCAAACACCTCCCCGGCCCCCGGCACCGCGCAGCTTGCGCGCATACCCTGCGGGAAATGGCGGTCAAGCCGCCGCGCCAGCTCCCGAACCCGTTCTTTGAGCGCGCCCCCGGCCCCCTCCGGCATGACAAGCCAGCGACACGCCGAGCAATCGACCGTGCGGCGCAGCCGCTTCACCGCATGAGGCACCGGATAAATTTCTTCGAAGAATTTTTTCATGCCCGTTCTCCCGATTTTAACAACCGCGCACTGCCAAAGCATCAAAGGCGAGATCGCCGCCGAAAATGTCCAGAGCCGAGCCGACGGTGTAATCGACCCGCCCGCCGCCGGCCTGTTCGATAAGCTCGACATCATCCAGCGACGCGACGCCGCCGGCATAAACACACGGTATCGGAGAATAATCGGCCAGCATATTCAGAAGTCGGGCGTCCACCCCGGCGCGCCTGCCCTCGACATCGACCGCATGCACCAGAAATTCGGAGGAGGAAGCGGCCAGTTCCTCGAAAACGGCTTTTTCGATTTTGAGATTGGTGAATTTCTGCCAGCGGTCGGTGACGACAAAGTAATCTCCATCGGCACGGCGGCGGCACGAGAGGTCGAGCACCAGATGCTCGCGCCCGACGGCATCCAGCAGGGCGTTGAGGTTTTCGCACTTCAGCTCGCCGTCGGAAAAAACAAAACTGGTGACGATCACCTTGCCGGCTCCGGCGGCGATCCACCCGGCGGCATTGGCGGCGGTGATCCCGCCGCCGACCTGAAGTCCGCCCGGCCACGCCGCCAGCGCGGCACGCGCCGCCGCGTCATTGCCGGGGCCAAGTTTGATGACGTGGCCGCCGCGAAGATCATAACGCCGGTAGAGTTCGGCGAAATAAGCCGGGTCGCGGTCGGAAACAAAATTGGTGGCGGCTCCCTTGTCGGTCAGCGTACCGCCGACAATCTGCTTTACCCGCCCCTCGTGGAGGTCGATACACGGACGCAATCGGCTCATAAAAAAAGTTCTCCCTTTTTTTCCGGCCTCAACCAGCACCATGGAGCCAGAAATTCTTCGGTCTTGGAAAATGGACGGCTTCCGAAAAAACCGCGATGTGCCGATAGCGGCGACGGGTGGACGCTTTCGAGCACCAGATGACGCGTCGGGTCGATAAGCGGTTTCTTGCCGATGGCGTAGTTGCCCCAGAGAATAAACGCGCAACGCGGAAGTTTTGCGCTCACCGCCGCGATGACCGCGTCGGTGAAACGCTCCCAGCCGAGTTTACGGTGACTGCCGGGGCAATGCGCCGCGACCGAGAGCACGCTGTTGAGCATCAGCACACCGGAGCAAGCCCACTCCTCCAAATCCCCCGCTTCCGGCGCGGCACAGCCGAGGTCGGAGGCAAATTCCTTAAAGATATTGCGCAGACTTGGCGGCAGACGCACCCCCTCCGGCACGGCAAACGACAAGCCGTCGGCCTCGCCGTCGCCGTGATACGGGTCCTGCCCCAAAATCACCACCCGCACCGCGTCGGGCGAAGTCAACTCAAACGCCCGGAAAACCATGCCGTCCGGCGGAAAAACCGTTTCGACGGCGCGGGCGGCGGCGAGCCGCCCCATGAGCGCGTCGAATTCGTCCGCGGGGAACCCGATGAACTTCGACCAATTTTCCGGCAGACGATCCATTTACCGCACGTTGAGCCGGCCGCCCGCGAGAATGATCTTTATCTCGGAGGGCGACAGTTTGTGGGTGAAGTTGATTTCGACCGTGGAACCGTCCTTTTTACGGAGTTCGCCCCGGACGGTGCCGCCCTTTTCAAGCTGTTCGCGCACCGCGGGAAAGCTCAGGGCGTCGCCCTCGGCAATCCTGTCATAATCGGCGGCGTCGGCAAACGCCAGCGGCAATATGCCGAAGTTCACCAGATTGGCCATGTGAATACGCTCAATGGCAAGCGCAACCACCACCCTGACGCCAAGATACATCGGGCAGATCGCGGCATGTTCGCGGCTGGACCCCTGCCCGTAACTGTCGCGGCCGACGATGACCCCGCAGCGGCCGGAGTCGCGCACTGCGGCGGCGCGTTCGGCAAAGCTCGGCTTGCCCGGCTCGCTGAAGCACTCAAACACCACCTTGGCGTAAACCGGGATGTTGCTGCGGTGCTTGAGATGCACCCCGGCCGGCATGATATGATCGGTGGTGATCTTGTCGCCGACTTTTATGACCACTTCGCCGTCGATGCTTTCCGGCATCGGGGTGTTGACCGGCGGCTGGCCGATGGTCGGCTTGCGTATGATCTCGCCGTCGCCGCCGGGAAGTTGAAACATGTTGTCGTTGACCAGAAAGTGTTCCGGCTCCGCCACATCGGGATAAGCCACCCCCAGTTCGCGCGGGTCGGTAAAGCAGCCGGTCAAAGCCACCGCCACGGCGGATTCCGGGCTTACCAGATAGGCCTGGTCGCCCTTGGTGCCGGTGCGTCCGGCAAAGTTGCGGTTAAACGTGCGCACGCTCACCGTGTCGTTGGCGGGGCTTTGCCCCTGACCGATGCAGGGGCCGCAGCCGGTTTCAAGAATACGCGCACCGGCTCCGATGATGTCGGCCAGCATACCGTTGCGCGAGAGCATTTCGAGCACCTGACGGCTGCCGGGGGCGATGGCAAAGGTGACCGACGGGGCAATGCGGCGGCCCTTGAGGGTCATGGCGACCATGGCCAGATCGCGATAACTCGAATTGGTACAGCTGCCGATTATGACCTGCCCGACTTTCAGCCCGGCCAGTTCGGAGATCCTCTTGACGTTGTCGGGGCTGGACGGACAGGCGGCCATCGGCACGACCTTGGCCAGATCGATTTCGATGACGCGGTCGTATTCGGCGTCGGCGTCGGCGGTCAATGGATTAAAGTCGCCAACGCGCCCCTGAGCCGCGAGAAAACGGCGCGTGGAGTCGTCGGAGGGGAACAAGCTGGTGGTAACGCCAAGCTCGGCTCCCATATTGGTGATGGTGGCGCGCTGGGGCACCGAAAGCGTCGCCACGCCGTCGCCGAAATACTCGACCACCGACCCGACATTGCCTTTAGTCGTAAGAATGGAGAGCAACGTCAAAATAACGTCTTTGGCCGCGCACCACGGCTGAAGTTCGCCGGTGAGTTTGACGCCGACAACTTTCGGGTACGGGATATGAAAAGGCTGCCCCGCCATGGCGAGCGCGACGTCGAGGCCGCCGGCTCCAATGGCCATCATGCCGATGCCGCCCCCGGTGGGGGTGTGCGAGTCGGAGCCGATGAGCGTCATGCCCGGCACGCCGAAACGCTCCAGATGCACCTGATGGCAGATACCGTTGCCGGGGGGCGAGAAACGCACGCCCTTGGCGGCGGCCACGCTCTGCAAATAGAGATGGTCGTTGCGGTTTTCCGGCCCGTTTTGCATCATATTGTGATCGACATACGACATGGAAAGGCGGGTCTTGACCTGTTGGGTCTGCATGGCTTCGAGTTCAAGATAGGCCATAGTGCCGGTGGCGTCCTGAGTAAGCGTCTGGTCGATACGGATCATGACCGGTTTGCCCGGCACGCGCTCGCCTCCGGTGAAATGAGCTTCGATGATCTTTTGAACAATAGTGCCTTTTGCCATAATATAAACTCCGCTCCTGCGTTGATTTTGATTGCAAAACAAACCCGGCCGGTTGCCCGGCGTTTACATATTATACACCGTAAAAGTGCAAAAAACAATCGCGAAGGCGGTTGACAAACCCGATTTTCCGGCGTATATTAAAGGTGTTGTAATAACAATACGCAAAGGGATTTTGTTTTGTACAGTTTCAGCAACAACGTTTTTGCAAGCTGGCGTTGGCGGAGTTCACCCGCCTGGCCGGTCGCGTCGTGCGCTGACAGCAAAGCAGAGCATTGCCGATAAAAAGATATTGACATCATCCGGTTTCATCGCGGGTTTGACTTAAAAAGTTCAAACCCGCTTTTTTTGTATCAAAAATCAACCTATAACGAACAGGATTTGAAAAATGGAATGTGATTTTGCAGACTTTTCCCGCCGTGCCGCGGAGTCCGACATCGTGCCGGTCTTTCGCCGGGTCATCGCCGATCTTGAAACGCCGGTCTCCGTGCTGGCAAGATTCTCGGACGATCAGGAAGTGTTCCTGCTCGAAAGCATCGAAGCAGGCAAGAAATTCGGCCGCTACTCGTTTATCGGGATCAACCCCAAGGCGGTATTCACCATCGAAAACGGCAAAGCCTACCTCGCCGGACGCGACGGCGTGCGGCACGAACTTCCCGCCCCGGACGGCCCGTTCATGGCCCTGCAAGGCATTGTCGGCGGCAAACGGGTCGCCCCCGCGCCGGGTCTGCCGCCGCTTTTCGGCGGGGCCGTCGGCTACCTCGGCTACGAAACCGTGAACCAGTTTGAGAAACTCCCCGCCCCCAAATCGGCGGTGCCGGGGCCGGAAAGCGCAATGCTCATCACCGACGAAATGATCATCTTTGACAATCTGGAACATACCATGACCGTTTCAGTGGCGGTGCATACGGACGAATTTGATTCACTGCGTGCGGCATTTGACGACGCCCAGCAACGCATTGCGGTGCTGGTGGAGCGGTTGAAGCAGCCCATACCGCCGCTTCAGGCCGCCAAGGTGGGGGAGCCGCGCCTTGAATCCAACATGACGCGCGAAGCGTTTTGCGCGATGGTCGAGAGTGGGCGGCGGCACATTTTTGAGGGTGATGTAATACAAGTTGTGCTCTCGCAAAAGTTCAGCGCCGAGGCAGACATACCGCCGCTTCAGCTTTACCGCGCTCTGCGGCTGGTCAACCCCTCGCCCTACACCTTCTTTCTGCGGACGGCGGGTCGGGTGCTGGTCGGTTCTTCGCCGGAGACGCTGGTCAAGTTCGACGGTGAAACCGTCACCGTGCGGCCGATCGCCGGCACCCGTCCGCGCGGCGCGACGACGGCCCGCGACATTGAACTGGCCGACGAACTTTTAAGCGACGAAAAGGAACGCGCCGAACACCTGATGCTCGTCGATCTCGGCCGCAACGACGTGGGCCGCATCGCACGCCCCGGAAGCGTGCAAGTCAAAGGCTTCATGACGGTCGAGCGTTATTCGCATGTCATGCACCTGGTGACCACCGTCGAAGCCCTGCCCCGCGAGGGAATAAATGCGTTTGACATCGTGCGGGCGACGTTCCCGGCGGGGACGCTTTCGGGCGCGCCCAAAGTGAGGGCTATGGAGATAATTCACGAGTTGGAGCCGGAGCCGCGCGGCGTTTACGGCGGGGCGGTCGGTTATTTCAGTTATTCGAGCAGCATGGATCTGGCGATAACCATTCGCACGGTGCTTATGGAAAACGGGCGTATTTCGGTGCAGTCGGGAGCGGGCATCGTTTACGACTCCGACCCGGAAGCCGAATACCGCGAAACCGTCAACAAAGCCGCCGCCATGATGAAGTCGCTGCGGCTGGCCGCCGCCAATCTTGAACTTTGAAATAATAAGGAAAAAGCAAAATGATCTATATTTTGGACAATTTCGACTCGTTCACTTACAACCTCGCGCAGTATTTTGAACAACTTGGGCGCGAAGTCGCCGTCGTGCGCAACGACGCCGCCACTCCGGCGGCAATCCTCGACCTCCGCCCCGAGGCGATTGTGCTCTCGCCCGGCCCCGGCCGGCCGGAAAACGCCGGGATCATGCCCGAACTCATAAACGCCGCGGCCGGCCGTGTCGCCCTGCTCGGCGTCTGCCTCGGCCATCAGGCGATCGGGGAGCATTTCGGCATGAAACTCGTTCACGCCGGACGCATCATGCACGGCAAGATTTCGCAGATAACCCATGACGGCAAGGGGTTGTTTGCCACGTTGCCCAACCCGTTCAAGGCGGTGCGCTACCACTCGCTTGCGCTGGCGGCGGAGAGTTTGCCGTGCGAACTGGAAATCTCCGCCCGCAGCGAAGACGGCGAAATCATGGGCATACGCCACAAAACATTGCCCATCGAGGGCATTCAATACCACCCGGAATCGATTCTGACCACCAGCGGGAAACGGCAGCTTGCCAATTTCCTCACGCTGGCCGATGACTTCCGCCGCAACCGGAGGGGCTGAACCATGCTGACGCGCTATCTGGAAAAACTTTTCGCCGGAAACGATCTTGACGCCGCCGAAATGGAGGAGGCGTTTCGCATCATGACCGGCTGCGAAGTGGCACATTCGCAGATCGGGGCTTTTCTCGCCGCCCTGCGGATGAAAGGTGTCACCGCCCCCGAACTTGCCGGAGCCGCCCGCATGCTGCGGCGCGACGCCGCCTTCATCGACTGCGGAGGCCGTGAAACCGTGGACATCGTGGGAACCGGCGGCGATGGCCGTTCGAGCTTCAACATCTCCACCGCCTCCGCCATTGTGGCGGCGGGAGCCGGGGTTTGCGTCGCCAAACACGGCAACCGGGCGGCGTCGGGCAAATGCGGCGCGGCCGACGTGCTGGCCAAACTCGGCTACAACCTTGACGCTTCGCCGGCCGTGATCGAAAACGCCATTGCGGTCAACGGGTTGGGGTTCCTTTTTGCGGCCAAACTGCATCCGGCGATGGCGGCGATGGCGGTGCTCCGGCGCGAACTCAAGATCGGCACGGTTTTCAATTTGCTCGGTCCGCTCTGCAATCCGGCCGGCTCCCGGGCGATGGTGCTGGGCGTCTACGCGCCGGAACTCACCGAACTTTTTGCCGCCGTGCTGGTCGAACTCGGCGTGCGCCGCGCCCTGGTTGTGCACGGGCTGGACGGGTTGGACGAGATCAGCAGCGCGGCGGCCACCCGGGTTTCCGAAGTAAACGGCAGCGAAATAACCACTTACGAACTTCTTCCCGAAGTAATTCTTGGTGAAAGTTTCGAGCCGTCCGATCTTACCGGCGGCGAACCAGATCTCAACGCGCAAATCCTGCGCGACGTGCTGGCCGGTCGCGCCAAGCCGGGGGCGCGCGCCGCCGTATTGCTCAATGCCGGAGCCGCCATATATGTCGCCGGCCTCGCACCCGACCTCAACGCCGGGGTCGCCGCCGCCGCCCGCTCGATCGACAGCGGCGCAGCGGCGCGCAAACTCGACGAACTCGTGGAGGCAAGTCATGGAAAATGTGATTGAAAACATCCTCGCCGCCGCCCGGAAAAGAGTGGCGGAGCAAAAAAAGGTCATCACCCCGGACGCGATGGCAAGACACGCTCTGGCTGCGCCGCGCCGCGCCGGATTCTCCGCGTCGCTGCGGCTTCCCGGAATAAGGGTGATCGCGGAGATCAAGCGCGCCTCGCCATCCAAAGGATTGATCCGCAATGATTTCCACCCGGTTGATCTGGCACGCCGCCTCGCCGCCTCCGGCGCGGCCGCGCTCTCGGTGTTGACCGAGCCGGAGTTCTTTCTCGGAAGTACGGATTTCCTGCGTGAAGCCGCCGGAGCGGTAACCACTCCGCTTCTTCGCAAGGATTTCATCTTCGACGAGTATCAGTTGCTGGAAGCGCGGGCCGCCGGAGCAAGCGCGGTGCTGCTGATCGCGGCGATGCTCGACGACCGGGAATTTGCCCGGCTGTACCGTTTCGCCCGCGATCTTGGTCTGGAAATCCTGGCGGAGGCGCATTCGGCGGACGAGGTGCGCCGACTGCTTGACGCGGGCGCCGCGATCATCGGGGTCAACGCCCGCAACCTCGCCGACTTCTCGACCGACCTGGATCGCTCCGCCGAACTTCTGGCCATGGTGCCATGCGAAACGCTCGCCGTGGCCGAGAGCGCGATCCGCAACGCGGCGGACATCGCCCGCCTGCGGCAGGCCGGAGCGCAGGCGTTTCTGATCGGTGAAACCTTAATGCGCGCCAACGATCCGGGAGAAAAGCTATGCGAACTTTTGAAATAAAAATATGCGGATTGACCCGTCGAAACGATGTGGAGCTGGCCGCCCGACTGGGTGCGGATTTTGTCGGCTTCGTGCTGGCGCCCGGCTCGCCGCGCCGGGTGGCGGTCGACCGGCTGCCGGAGCTGTCAAAACCATGCGGACCCCGTCGGGTCGGGGTGTTCAAAAACGCGACAATTTCCGAAATAATGAGCCATGTTGAATATCTTGACATAATACAGTTGCACGGCAGTGAACCGCCGGAGTTCGCCGCCGCCATCGCCCGTGTGACCGGTCTTGAAGTCTGGAAAGCCGCCGTCATCCGGCAAGTTGACGACATCGCCGGCCTTGCCGCGTTTCCGGCCGCAAGACTGGTGATCGATTCGCCCGGCGGCGGCACCGGGCAACTCTGCGACTGGCATCTGGCGCGGCTGGCGGCGGAGCGTTTCCCGGTCATGCTGGCCGGGGGCGTTGCTCCCGACAACATACAAGCGGCGATCAGGGAAGTAAACCCGGCGGGGCTGGACATCTCAAGCCGTCTTGAGACCTCACCCGGGATAAAATCGGAAAAAATGATGAAAAAACTATTTGAGGAGATTGTTCAATGAATTCACATTACGGCATTTACGGAGGGCAGTACATCGCAGAAACGCTGATGCCTACCCTGATCGAACTGGAAAAACAATATCTGATCGCCAGGGAAGACCCCGTCTTTCTACGCGAAATGCACGAGCTGCTCGCCGATTATGTCGGTCGCGAGTCGCCGCTTTATCGCGCCGACCGGCTGACCCGGCACTGCGGCGGAGCTACCATCTATCTCAAACGCGAAGACCTCAACCACACCGGAGCGCATAAGATCAACAACACCATTGGGCAGGCCCTGCTCGCCCGCCGGATGGGTAAGACGCGGCTGATCGCCGAAACCGGGGCGGGCATGCACGGCGTGGCGACCGCCACCGTCGCCGCGCTGTTCGGCATGAGCTGCGACGTGTTCATGGGGGCGGTGGACGTCAAACGCCAGTCGGTCAACGTCGAACGCATGGAAACCCTCGGTGCGCGGGTGATCCCGGTCACCACCGGTTCGGCCACGCTCAAGGACGCGATGAACGAAGCCATTCGCAACTGGGTCGCCACCGCCGCCGGCACTTTTTATGTGATCGGCACGGTGGCCGGCCCCCACCCCTACCCCGCGATGGTACGGGAATTTCAGTCGGTGATCGGCCGCGAGTCGCGCCGCCAGATACTGGCCAAAACCGGCAAACTCCCCGCCGAAGTGATTGCCTGCGTCGGAGGCGGCAGCAACGCCATGGGGATGTTCGCCGGGTTTCTCGACGACCGCAACGTGAAGCTCACCGGGGTCGAGGCCGCCGGACGCGGCATCGCCTCCGGACTTCACGCCGCCAGCATCAACGGCGGCCGGGTCGGGGTGCTTCACGGCTGCAAGACCTATCTGCTCCAGACCGATGACGGACAGGTGGTCGAGGCTTATTCGGTCTCGGCCGGGCTGGATTACCCCGGCGTCGGGCCGGAACACAGCTTTTTTGCCGACTCCGGCAAGGTGAACTACACCGCCATCGACGACGACGAGGCGATCGCGGCATTTGACCTGCTCTCGCATCTTGAGGGGATCATCCCGGCGTTGGAGTCGAGCCACGCGGTGGCCGAAGCCCTGCGCGCCGCGCCCCGCTACACCCGCGACGAAGCGATCATCGTCTGTCTCTCCGGCCGCGGCGACAAGGATATGGAAAGCGTCAGAAAATATAAGGAAAGCAAAAACAAATGAAAGACCGTCTGAAAAACACCTTTGAAACGTGCCGCCGCGAAAACCGCCCCGCGCTGGTCATCTACCACACCATCGGCTGCCCCACGCTTGAAGCGAGCGAGCGCGACATCGACCGTCTGATCGAGGCGGGAGCCGACATCATCGAGCTGGGCGTGCCGTTTTCCGACCCCATGGCCGACGGCCCGGTCATTCAAAACGCGGGTCAGATCGCGCTCCGCAACGGGGCGACGCTTAAAAAGATACTGTCGCTGGCCGGCCGGCTGCGCGAACGTCACCCCGAAACGCCGTTCATCCTTTTCTCTTATTACAACGTGCTGTTCAATCACGGGGTAAACCTGCTGGCGGAGGAGCTTCCGCGCCTCGGCATCGATGGAGTGCTGGCGGTCGATTTGCCGCTTGAAGAACGCGCCGAACTCGCTCCCGTCGCACAGTCCGGAGTGGCGATTATACCCTTGCTGTCGCCGGCCACGCCGCCCGAACGGGCGAAGCAAGTTATTTCCGGGTGCGGCGGCTTCGTCTATTACATCACGGTCTGCGGAGTTACCGGAGCAAGAAAAGAGCTGCCGCCGGAGCTGCCCGCCCGGCTCGACGCAATGCGCAAATTGTCGGCTCCGCTGCCGGTGGCGGCGGGGTTCGGCATCGCCTCGCCGGAGGCGGCGGCGCAGCTGGCTCCCCACGCCGACGCGCTCGTGATCGGCAGCGCGGTGACCGGGCCGATCGCCGCCGGAGAGCCGGAAAAAGCGTTCGAGCTGGTGGCGGCAACGGCAAAACTGCTGCGCCGCGCTTGAAAAAGACCGGGTGCAAGTGTATTTTATGACAATGGTTATACAATACATTTGCACACCGGAGTTTTTATTATGGATATTGTTTCGGAGATCCGCCGCCTGAAAGCCGAACGCGGAGCGGTAATTCTCGCCCATAATTATGTGGCGGGTTCTTTGCAGGACATCGCCGACTTTGTCGGAGATTCACTCGAACTGAGCATCAAAGCCGCTCAAGCCAACGCCAAGGTTATCGTCTGCTGCGGCGTGAAATTCATGGCCGAAACCGCCAAACTGCTTTCGCCCGGCTCCACGGTGCTGCTGCCCGACCCCGACGCGGGTTGCCCGATGGCCGACATGGCCGACGCCGCGCAGGTGCGGGAGTATAAACGACTCCACCCCGACACCGTCCTCATCGCCTACGTCAACAGCTCCGCCGAAGTCAAGGCCGAGGTAGACATCTGCTGTACCAGCGGCAACGCCGAAAAGGTGGCCGCCGCATATAAGGGCCGCCCGGTGATGTTTCTGCCCGACCGCAACCTCGGCGGCAACATCAATAAAAAACTCGGCCTTGATTTTGAATTGTGGCCGGGCTGCTGCCCGGTACATGACAAAGTGACCGTTTCAATGATCGAAGCCGCCCGGAAACTCCACCCGGGGGCGCCGGTGCTGGTTCACCCCGAGTGCCGCCGCGACGTGGTCGAAGCCGCCGATTTTGCGCTCAGCACGGCGGGGATTTTGCGCGGCATCCGTGAATCCGACCAAAAGGAATTCATCATCGGCACCGAGTCGGGCATTTTGCACCGCCTCCAAAAAGAGAACCCCGGCAAAAAGTTCTACCCGCTTGAACCGTGCATGGTATGCTCCGACATGAAGAAAATAACCCTGGAGCAGGTTTATACCGTACTGCGCGATCTCTCCAATCAGATCGAGTTGCCGCCCGAAGTGATGACCGCCGCCGCCAAACCCATTCGCGCCATGCTGGAAATCAAGTGAGACAATGAAAATAGCCGTATCTTGTGTGCCGTTTGACAACGGCAAGTCGGGCATTTCGGTTTACATGCGCAACATGGTGCGCGAGCTGGCCGCACTCGGCCACGAGTTGACGCTCGCCGTGGAGCCGGGAGCGGAGAAGTTCTTTGACGGCATACCAATAAAGAGGTTCATCGTGCTCCCCGGCTGCTGCCGCAACGCGGTGGTCTCCATGCTCTATCATCTGTTCATACTGCCCGGCAAACTGGGCGGGGGCAAATTCGATTTTGCGGTGATCGCCGCCGGAAACCGGCGCGGCTTCGCCTATAAAACGCTGCCGGTACTCTCGGTCATTCACGATCTCTCGCAGTATCACATCACCGGCAAATACGATATGTTTCGCATGTTCTACATCAAGCGGATACTGCCGGTCTGCACCCGGCACGCCGACAAAGTGCTGGCGATCAGCCGCTCCACCGCCGACGATCTTGTAAAGTTCTGGCACATCGCCCCCGGCCGGATCACGGTCTGCTACAACGGATTGACGTTGTTTCCCGCCGCCCCGTCGCACTGGTGCGAAAAAAACGGTCTGACGCCGGGAAAATACATTTTCTACGTTTCCCGTATCGAGCACCCCGGCAAGAACCATCTCAACCTCATCAAGGCGTATGAAAAACTGCCGGTCGAACTCCAAATGGAATATAAACTCGCGCTGGCCGGTTCCGACTGGTCCGGAGCCGAAAAAGTCCACGCCTATGCCGAGTCGTCGCCGTCGCGCGACCGCATCGTCTTTACCGGCTATACCGGCAACGACGAAATGGCCGAAGCCTACAAAGGGGCGACCGCCTATGTGTTTCCATCGTTCTTCGAGGGATTCGGCCTGTCGCTCATCGAGGCGATGCACTACGGAGTACCCTGCGCCGCCGCCGACGCGTCGTCTCTCGGGGAAATCGGGCGCGGAGCCGCGCTGCTGTTTGACCCGGCCGACGTCGATGACATAAGTCGCGCCCTGCAAAAATTGTTGAGCGAACCCGAACTTCGGGCCGAACTCGCCGACAAAGGGAGAAGTCGCGCCGCCGAGTTCAGCTGGGCCAAACACGCCGCCGCCATCGCCGGAGCGTTTAAGGTCGCCTCTACGGTATCTCCAGAAAATCCTCAAGCTCGGTAAGGCATAATGCCGCGCCGCCGGGTGCGACATACATCAGGTCTTCAAGCCTGATGCCGCCCCACGCCGGGTAATAGACGCCCGGCTCCACGGTAACCACTTCGCCGCCGCGCAGCAGCTGCGAATTGCGGGGCGAGAGGCGCGGGGCCTCGTGAATATCCAGCCCGACGCCATGCCCCAGACCGTGAAAGAATCCGTAATCGCCGTGTTCGTCGCGTCCGGTCAAAAAACCGGCTTTTTCCAGACTTTTGGCCGCCCGCCGATGTATCTCGCCCGGATTTGCGCCCACCCCGACCAGCGACTTGCCCAGCTCGCGGGCGGACAACACCGCGTCATAGGCGCGCTTCACCAGCGACGGGGCCTTGCCTTTGACCACGGTGCGGGTCAAGTCGCCCCAATAACCGGTATCGGCGGCACGCGGAAAAATATCCATCACGATCGGAGCATCGGCCATAAGTATGCCGGAACCGGTGTTGTGGGGCTGCGAACTCTGTACCCCGCCCGCACAGATCGTGCCGGTAGGCAAGCCGCCCATGCGTACGATTTCGACATCTATCTCGGCGCGCAGGATTTCGCTGGTTAGCACCGCGCCGCGCCAGACGATCACGCCGTCGCCCCGCACCGTCGCTTCGCGCAAAACATCAAAAGCGCGGCGGCAGCCCGCCTCGCCGATACGCTGCGCCCGCACGATCATGGAGACTTCGAGTTTGCTTTTGAACTCCCGTTCCGGAAAAAACACTCCGTCGGCCGCGTTGATGGCGATGCCGGCGACCCGCAGACGGTCGGCCAATGCCAGAGGAAAATCGCCCGGCACTTCAAAACCTTCCGCGCCGAACTTGGCCGCCAGAGCAAGTATCTCCTCTACCCGGTTGCCGGTCGTCGAAAATTCCGCGTCGGCATGCACGGTCACCCCCGGAGCGGCCTGACGGGTCGCGCGATTGAATTCCAGAGGCGACATCACCACGCCGCGGTGACCTCCGGCCGCGAACCAGATAAATTCGTCCGGCGTGGAAAAGCCGGCCGCGTAACGCATGTCAGAACATTCTTCGCCGGAGGCGACGATCAAACGCGCATTTTTACCCATTTGTCACCCGCTTTCATTTGCAAAAAGAGTCCGCAGGAAGCATATTATGTAAACGAGTAAATATAACCGCTCCGTCCGATCTTTCAAGCGGCACGGTAAAAATTAGCGGTTATCGAGGTATGACACAGGGGAATTTTTATGATTTATCAGATCATCGCCGTCATGGTGTCTTATTTAATAGGCGCGATTCCGTTTGGATTTCTGATCGGCAAGGCGCACGGCATTGACATTCGCAAAGTCGGCAGCTGCAACATCGGGGCGACCAACGTCACCCGCACGGTGGGAGCGATTGCCGGAAAGTGCTGTTTTGCACTGGATTTTTTTAAGGGCTTCAGCCCGACACTGGCCGTCACGCTGCTTTTCCCGGGCGAACCGCACGCGGCCATCTTTGCCGGAGCCGCCGCCATCGCCGGGCACATGTTTCCGGTTTACCTCAAATTCAAGGGCGGCAAGGGCGTGTCCACCGCCGCCGGAGTCGCGCTCGCGCTCGCGCCGATACCGCTGGTAGTGGCGTTGGCGGTATGGGTGATCGTTTTTTTCGCCGGTCGTTATGTATCACTGGCCAGTATCGTTGCGGCGGCGACGCTCATGTTTTTTGCGCCGCTCTGCCGCCTGACCGGGTGGGGCAGCGACAATGCGCGTTCGTGGTGGACCATTGGATTTTTTGTAATAATTTCGCTGCTGGCGATCATACGCCACAAAGCCAACATAGTCCGGCTGTGCAACGGCACCGAAAACCGGTTCGAGCGCAAGCGGGCTCAAGGAGAGGCCACAAAATGAAGATCTCGGTTTTGAGCGACGGAGCGTGGGGAACCGCACTCGCCATTAACCTCGTATACAATCATCACGAAGTCACGATCTGGGGGCCGTTTCCCGATTATCTGGCCGAAATGAAAACGAAACGGGAGAACTTCCGTTTTCTCCCCGGGGTAAAATTGCCGGACGAGCTGACATTTGAGCCGGACATGGCTCGGGCGGCCGCCGGTCGAAATATACTGATCCTCGCCACGCCGACGCAATTTCTGCGGAGCGTGCTTGAGAAATTGAAACCGCATTTCGACCCCGCCGGTCAGGTGCTGGTCGATGTGGCCAAGGGGATCGAAGTAGGCAGCTGGCTGCGCATCGGCGAAATGGTCGAGCAGGAACTGGGCAAAACCCGTTACGTCGCGTTGTCGGGCCCCAGCCACGCCGAGGAGGTTTCGCGCCGGGTGCCGACTGCGGTGGTGGCCGCGTCGCATTGCGCCGCCGATGCCGCGCTGGTGCAGCAAGCCATGCTCAACGACAACTTCCGGGTCTATACCGGAAACGATGTGATCGGTGTGGAGCTGGGCGGCGCGCTTAAAAACGTGATGGCGCTGGCCGCCGGCATCATTGACGGCATGAAACTTGGCGACAACCCCAAAGCGGCCATGATGACCCGCGGCATCGCGGAAATGGCGCGGCTGGGCAAAGCATTGGGCGGCCGCACCGAAACCTTTTCCGGTCTGAGCGGCATAGGCGACCTGATCGTCACCTGCACCAGCGGTCACAGCCGCAACCGGCACGTCGGCGAGGAGCTGGGAAAAGGGCGCAAACTGGCCGATATTCTGCATGATATGGGCATGGTGGTGGCCGAGGGCGTCACCACCGCCAAAGGAGCTTACACGCTGGCTCGCCGCGCCGGAGTTGAAACGCCGATCATCGACGAAATATATTCGGTGCTGTACGAAGACCGCAACGTGACCGACGCCATACGCAATCTGATGTCGCGTTCGGCCAAGCCGGAGCTGTAAAAATGGCTACGCCGCACAACCTGCTGAAAATCGCCGTCGCGTTGACGGTGCTGGCTTTGGCATGTTGGCTAAGCTGCTGTGTGATGTTCTAATGTGGCAAGGCGTAAAAATCTGGTTGCGTCTGGCCGCGGCAGTGCTGCTGCTGGCACTGGGTGGATATGCCGGATTTCGGTTTGGAAGTCGTTTAACCGGCTCCAAAACCGATATCCGAATGGTCAAGTTGAGCGACCTGCCGGTGGCGGAGTTGGCGACCCGCGAGTTGTGCTGGAAAGTGGTCATACACGAGAAAGAAAACTTCCCCGCCCGGGAGTATGTGGTTTCAAAAATTGCGACGATCAAAGCCGGTTTCGATTTGACCGAGCTTGATGCCGCGCATTCGATAAGATTCGACGCGGACACAAGACGTGTGACCGTCACCCTGCCAGCGCCCAAGGTGCTTTCGGTGAGCTGGAGCGAGCCGGACATTCTTTATGAAGTCCATTCGCTGGCGGCCGCCGCATTGACCAAGAGCAACGCCGACGAAAAAATCCGACAGGCGAAATTCAACGCCGCGCTGTGCGCCGACTTGGAAACCCGGAATATTTTTGATTTCGACCGCTTGACCGAGGGGCTGAAAAACACCATCGGCGGATTTTTTGCATCGCACGGCTGCCCGGTCGAATTTGTACAAGGGAAACGCGGCGACTTCTCCGCCGCGCTGCGCGATTACTTCGATCAACGCTAACGGTTAAAAACCGTCACCGCCCTCTCCAATCGGAGGAGTGTCCGTTGACCTGCGTGACAGCAAAATCGAGCGGCCGTTGTCGTTTTCTTTGCAAACCAACTCCCAACTTTCCGAGAAGCTGGAGCCATTGAACTTAACAATCACATTGTCAAGAGAAAGCGTATCTTCCGCCCGGGCTCCGGCCATTGAGATAAGAGTCCAGCTTTCGGTGGATTCATCGTCAAAGTCGACATAGATGGTATCTCCGGCAAACTCGTTGTACGAATTGGCCGCCCACTGCATTAAGGGCGTGCCGGTTGCAGCCGCGGTCAGGTCAAACCGCCACGTTGAAACGGCATCGCCCAGCATCTGGAAATCGTCCGACAAAGCCGTAGCGCCTTTTATCGTCACGCTTTCAAACCCGGAAACGCCGCCGACCGAACCGCTGAAATTATCGAGTACGAGCGAACAATTTGCGCCCTCGCCGTTTACGAATTTCGTAACCACGGCGTTGCCGCTGAGCGTCACGGTGGCGTTGCCGCCGTCTGAAATGGTTTTTTCCAGATTGGAATTCATCCCTCCGGCAAAAACGCCGTTGAGTTTGGTATCTCCGGAAATAGACAGCGTAACATTTTTAACCGTTGAGTGAGAGTTGCTCCCCAACGCGATGCCGCCGCCGTAAACAAAGCCATAATCACCGCCGGTTAGATTAAGCGTAACATTTTCCACCGTGGCGGTCGCTCCGTTTTGCGCCCAAGCTCCGCCATAGATATAATTTATGGCACCGGCATTGAAAGCACCCTCGGCATTGACGACCGTCAACGTGCCGTCAGTACCGGCCACACCGGCCACCGACACGCCTCGACCGCAATATGCGCCGGCGGTCTGTTCGCCGCCATCCCAGTTTACGCTGACCTGGGCGATCTCCTGATTGCCGCCGCCGAGAGTAAAGCCGCCGCCGAAAACAAAACTTGAACCGGTTATCGTGGCGCCGGAAGCCACATTGACCTCGACAGTGCCGGCCATAACCGTCGCGCCGGAAGTCACCCGGTTGCCGCCGAAAGCGGAGCCGGTGACACTCCCGGAGAGATTAAGTGTGACCGCCCCGGAGGCCGCCCCGTTCTCAAGCAGACAAGCTCCGCCGTAAACGTTGTGAACCGTGCCGCCGGAAAAAACATTGACCACGGTTGCGCCGGAATTTATGCTTTTGCCGCCGCCGTAAATAAAATCGGCTTTACCGCCCGACAGCACGTTCATCTCAATATCGGCGTTCACGATGCCGCCGGAGGCACCGCCGCACAAGGTTGCCGCAGTGTTGTCATTGACGTAAAGAGCTATCTTTTCAGCATTGGCCAGCGCCTCACCTTTGGCGGCGAAAAACAGCCGGTCGGTAAAACAGGAGACTATCCCGGTGTAAGTCACCGGATTGGTGCTGCCAGCCGTATTCATAAGTTCGGAATCCGAAGTCGTAATCGGAGTATGCGGAGAAATCCCAGTGCCCTCCTCCGTCAACGAGGTGAGCAAGCCGCCAGATGTGATCTCTAAATTAAAACCTTCAATACCGGCATTTTCAAGCTTTGACATGATGTTTACCCTATATTTTTACCGCACAAAAACCGCTCTTTTTAATCAATAACACCTTAATCATCAATAACACACCAATATTATAACTTATCACTGAAAAAATCAATTACAAATCATTGCGTTTTAATTTTGGTTTTTCTTACGATGACTTTATCCGCGCCGTGCGATGATTTTTGAATAAAAAATATACTTAAACGCTTTTCAGATCGAATTTATGTTGATTTTTATGCCGGAACGCTTATTTTGAAGAATGGCGGAAGGAGTACCGCCAAACAACAACAATGAGGAGGTGCGTTATGAGAAAATGGGTTATTGTTTTGTCGGTTGCCGCCGCCGCCGCGTTTTTGACCGTGGGCTGCCGGTGCGCCGAAGACGTTTGGGACGATTGCGACGGCAAAGGCAAAACCTGCTGCGGCAACCCGTCCGACCCCAACTGCCCGAGCCACAAAAAAATGAACGCCAAGGACTGCCCGATGCTGCAGAAAGACACCAAAGCTTGTCCGATGCAGCAGAGCACCGAGCATGTGACCGAAAAAGCACAGTAATTGGTGTAAAATTCTGAATTACAGGGAAAGCGAGGTCTCATGAACAAGATATGGGTAATCGCAATAATCGGTGTTGTGACAATGGTGCTGCTTATGGTCGCATCATTTATGCCGGTAAACGCGGCAGGCGACACTCAGGTTTATGCACCGGCCAGATATGCTATGCTTGTCGGGGAAATCAATGTCGGCATGCTGCAAAACAACACCATGCCCAACGGCAACGAACAAAAAATCCTGTTCAAGCTCGATACGGCGACCGGTCAAGTCTGGGCACTTCAGCTTTCCGTGATCGCCGGCAACGACCCGCAGGTCAGCACGGCCGCCTGGTATCCGGTGACCAGCGTTACAGCGGCACAGCAGGTGCAAAACACTTATCAGCAACAGGCTCCGCAATTCTGATTGCGGGTTGCGCCACATTCAACGGGCGAATCGGTAAATAGGGCGGCGATATCCACCCATACCGGTTCACCCGTTCTTTTTTTCCGGTTCCGCACCCGGTAAAAATGCGAAGACCCGGTCGATGTCGCCGGCCCCAATGACCGCCAGCAACAGCGGCCGGCCATCGGCGGGAGCGGCGACCGAAACCCCGGCGACCTCCGGCCAATCGGCCGTCACCGTCGCCGCCGTCGGCCCGATATGATCGACCAGCGTTTGAGAATCCACTCCGCCGCGCTCGCACCATGCGGCAAATACCGGCGTGACCAGACAGGAATCGGCCTCCCGCAGCACCTTGGCCAAATCGTCGAGGTAACGCGCCAACCGGGCATAGCGGTGCGGCTGAAACAATACCCGCAAATGATGATCCGGGTACCCGGCACGCAAAAATGAGATCGAATTGGCCACTTCGGTGGGGTGATGGGCATAATCCTCGATTATGGTAAGCTCCGGCGACTCGTAACGCACCGTGACCCGGCGCGCCACGCCTTTGAAGTCGCGCAACAATTCGACCGCGCGATTTCGCTCCATCCCCAGCAGCACCGCGGCCTCGACCGCCAGCATGGCGTTGCGGGCTTGAAAACCGCGCCATACGTCAAAGACATCACCCGGCGGCGGCGTAAGCCGCAAGGCGGAGCCGTGAGCCGCAAAAAGTCCGTCGGTCACCGGCCCGGCAAAACCGATCACATGACGCGAGTTGCCGATCAGCTCGGCAAAATTGGCATATAACGCCTCGCGGCCGCCTACGCTCCACGCATGATCGTCCTCAATATTGGGAATAACCGCTAAATATGGCTTCAACAGCTTGTGAGTACCGTCTGATTCATCCGCCTCGGTGACAAAAATATCATCGTTGCATCC
Source organism: Victivallaceae bacterium (assembly GCA_028698975.1). Taxonomy (GTDB): domain Bacteria; phylum Verrucomicrobiota; class Lentisphaeria; order Victivallales; family Victivallaceae; genus Victivallis. Next base: position 5,565 of record JAQVVK010000002.1, on the reverse strand, counting down.
CGCCGCCGATGACATGCCGCCGTCGGAAAGCTCCGCTCCGATCATAAATCCGGGGTTCATCCCACCCCGGTTCAGGATGTGGGCAATCATGGCGGTCACGCTGCTTTTGCCGTGCGAACCGGAAATCGCGGTCACGCGGGAATACGCCTTGACCAACTCGGAAAGAAACTCACCGCGACGTAATTCGGGAATACCGAGCCGACGCGCCTTGACCCGCTCCGGATTGTCATCCCCCACCGCCGACGAGTAAACCAGCAGCGCGGCGGCGTCCGGCAGATTTCCGGCGGCATGGCCGACGGTCACCTGTGCGCCGTGCGCCGACAGATACGCCGTCTTATGGTTGCTCTCACGGTCGGAGCCGGTCACCCGTCCGCCGCGTTCGAGCACAATAGCGGCCAAAGGGGCCATTCCGGCTCCGCCGATTCCGACAAAATGAATACAGGTAAATGCGGTCATGGCTATTACGAATGCACTTCGTCCATTTCAAACTGCGTATTGTGCAACCGTCGGTACATGCCGTTTTTGGCCATGAGTTCGGCATGAGAACCGGCCTCGGCGATGTGTCCATGCTCAAGCACCAGAATCAGGTCGGCTTTCTGGATCGTGCTCAACCGGTGGGCAATGGCAAACACGGTGCGATTGCTCATCGCCCGGTTCAGCGCGTCCTGCACCAGTTTCTCAGTCACCGTATCGAGCGCGCTGGTCGCCTCGTCCAAAATCAGGATCGGCGGATTGCGCAAAATCGCCCGTGCGATAGCCAGACGCTGTTTCTCGCCGCCGGAGAGCAGGAAACCCTTTTCGCCGACTTCGGTATCGTAACCGGCCGGGTGTCGCCCGTCCACGATGAATTCATGTGCATTGGCGAGCTTGGCCGCTTCGACGATCTCCTCGCGGGTGGCGTCGGGTTTGCCGTAGGCGATATTGTAGGCAATGGTATCGTCAAACAATATCGCGTCCTGATTGACTACCCCGATCAAACCGCGCAACGAAGCAATCGAGCAATCACGCACATCGACGCCGTCGATACGCACCGCTCCGGAAGAAACATCGTAAAAACGGGCAATGAGATTGGCCACCGTGGTCTTGCCGGAACCCGTCTCGCCGACCACCGCCACCATGCTGCCATGCGGAATGGTAAGAGAAAGATCGTCGATTATTATCTTGTCGTCATATTTGAATGAGACATGCTCGAGTTCGATCGCCCGGTTAAAGGCTTTAAGCTCAACCGCGTCCGGCTTTTCCGGAAGTTCATCGTGGGTATCGATCAACTCGAAGAAACGGTCGGCCGCGCCCATCGACTGCTGAAGTGTGGCTACCACCTTGGCGATATCCTTGATCGGCCGGTATGCCATAAACGCGGGTGACAGCAGCGCGGCCAATTCGGTGATCGTCACCCCCTGAGCGTAGGTATAAAGCAAAAAGACCAGCACGCATGAAACGGCGACCAGCTCCATGGCCGGGGAGATCATCAAGTGATAACGCAACGCCCTGACCACCTGCCGGAAATAACGGTTGTTGGCCGCGTCGAAACGCACAGTCTCCTGATTTTCGGCATGATAGGCCTTGACCACCCGTATACATGAAAACGATTCATGCATACGCGAAAAAACATCGGCAATGCGGGCATACGCCTTTTTGTAGAGTTTGCGTATCTTGCGGCCGATAATGTTTATCGGCAGCACGATGATCGGAAACCCGATCAGCAGTATGAACACCAGCGAGAAATTTTGGTACTGCCGGCAAGCCACCAAGATGGCCGCCAGACAGCCCAGCACCTGAAGCGGCGCATTGGTCAAATCCTCCACCGAGTGCGACACCGCGCTTTCGAGCGCGGATGTATCGTTGGTGCAACGGCTTATCATGTGACCGACATCGACTTTGCCATAGAAATTAAGCGACTGATCCATCAGACGGCGGAAAATCGCCGCCCGCATATCGGCCACCGCACGGGCTCCGACGTAGCGGGTGCAGTAGCCGTTGACATAGTGGGCGACGTTTTTCAACGCCCAGAATACAACAAAAAGAATGGTGTATATGGCAAAGATCTGCCACGCGATACGCCCCGATGCGCCCACCACGTCAAACGTATAATCCACCGGCCACAACAAATGGATGGAGCGACCCTCGACACGATACGGCAACCGGAAGTTGCGGGCGGCGCTTTCGGCCTGTTTGAGCACTTTGGTAAGCTGCGGGTCATCATCCTGCGGAGCCAGTTCACGGGTGACCGCCTCGATTTTGATTTCGTTTGACGCCTTGGGGTCGGAGCCTATGGTGCGCACAATGCGCTCGGCCAACAGCCGCTCTTTGCTTTCGGATGCAAATGCGCCGCCGGAATCCACCACCCCGACCAACCCCGGAATAAGCAGCAGCGTGACAAACAGCGACCCGCCGACCAGCATACCGGCCAATATGCCGATAGACAGCCTCAGCCAATAGGGTTTGGTAAACTGAAGAAGCCGCAGGAAGACCTGCGGCTTGATCTTTTGTTTTGGCTCGTTACGACTCATCGGTCAAGCCAGAAAAGCGGCGATGGCTTTTACCACCTGTTCGCGTTGTTCGCCGGTCGATTCCGGGTAGATGGGCAGAGCCATGATTTCGCCGGAGACCTTTTCGCTGACCGGGAAATCGCCCGGTTTGCCGCCCAGCTTGGCGAAGCAGTTCTGCAAATGCAGCGACAGCGGGTAATAGACCGCGCAGCCGATGCCCTGATCGTGCAGATACTGGCGCAGCGCGTCGCGGCGGCCGCCGGCCACCCGGATGCAAAACTGGTTGTAGATATGACGCACCGGGTAATCCGCTTCACGCGGCAGCACGATACTGTCGGTCAACCCGGCCTCGGCAAAGAGTTTGCGATATTCGGCGGCGTTGTGTTGACGCGCCATGCTCCAGTCATCGAGGTGACGCAGTTTTATCGAGAGGACAGCCGCCTGCAGCGCGTCAAGCCGGAAGTTTCCGCCGACGTAATCATGCATGTAGGTACCGCTCTGCCCGTGATTGCGGAAGATTTTGAGAAGTTGGGCTTTTTTCTCGTCATTGCAAGTCACCAGCCCGCCGTCGCCGAAGCAACCGAGGTTCTTGCTGGGAAAGAAGCTGAAACAGCCGTAATCGCCGATCGACCCGACGCGGCGGCCGTTGTACTCGGCACCGATCGCCTGACAAGCGTCTTCGATCACTTTAAGGCCATGCTTGCGGGCGATCTCCATGATCGGCCCCATGTCAGCGGCCTGACCGAAAAGATGCACCGGTATGATCGCTTTGGTGCGCGAAGTCACCTTCGCCGCGATTTCCTTGGGGTCGATATTAAAGGTGACCGGGTCGATGTCGGCAAACACCGGGGTCGCGCCGACCCGCACGATGGCGCCGGCCGTGGCGAAAAAGGTAAACGGAGTGGTAATGACTTCATCACCGGCGCCGATACCCTCGACCATCAACGAGATGATGAGCGCGTCGGAGCCGCTGGTCACGCCTACCGCGAATTTGCTGTGGCAATATTCGGCGGCCTCTTTTTCCAACTTTTCGACCTTGGGACCAAGTATGAAATATTGTGAATCGCAAACATCCGAAATCTCTTTCATGATCTCGTTTTTGAGCGGAGCATACTGCGATTTAAGATCAAGTAGCGGAATCGACATATTTTCCTCCAATTATTTAGTCGGCAAAACAACGACAATGGTGTAATATAACCCGATAATTGCGGTTTGTCACCCCCGATACCGTTATTTTTATGATTTTTTGTAAATTAGTCGGTTATACAAAAAAAACAGGCGCGGGAGATTTTCCCGCGCCTGCGATTTCATAACACGATCCGTCAGTCGAGCTTGAGACCCGCCAGCGATTCGTTGTTGAATACCTCACCCATATCAACCATGGGTTCGCCCGGCTTAAGCGCGGCGGTGTATTCTTCTTCGGCAGCCTTGAGGTCTTCCGGCGAGAAATCACCGTTGACCGCCTTGATCGAAAGACCGATGCGACGCTCGTCGTGATCGACCTTGATGACCCGGGCTTCGACATCCTGACCAACCGCCAGAACATCCTTGACCTTCTCCACATGCTCGCGGCTGAGCTGCGAAATGTGAATGAGCCCGTCGATCTTGTTGGACAGCTCGACAAACGCGCCGAACGCCGCGATCTTGGTGACCTTGCCCTTGACAACACCGCCGACCTTGTAGAGCTGGTCGATGTTGGCCCACGGATCGGCCTCGGCCTGCTTGAGACCGAGAGAAATGCGCTGCTGCTCCGGATTGATCTCGAGAATGACCACTTCGACTTCCTGACCGGGTTTCAAAACCTCGTTCGGGTTGTTGATCTTGCGGGTCCAGCTCATATCCGAAACATGGATCATACCGTCGATGTCGTTTTCGATCTCGACAAACGCACCGTAGCTGGTCATATTGCGGACCTTGCCGGTGATGCGCTTTCCAACCGGATACTTCTCGGCGAGCACTTCCCACGGATTGCGCTCAGTCTGGCGCAACCCCAGAGATATCTTGCGGCTGTCGCGGTCAATATCGAGCACCACGGCTTCGACTTCCTGACCGACGGCCAAAACATCGCTGGCCTTGCTGACGCGCTTGGTCCAGCTCATCTCGGAAACGTGAATCAAACCCTCGACGCCGGTCTCGATCTCGACGAACGCGCCGTAAGGCATGATGTTGACCACTTTGCCGTTGACGTGGCTGCCCTTCGGATACTTGGCAACGACATCGTCCCACGGATTGCGGGTCTTCTGCTTGAGGCCGAGCGAAACACGCTCTTTGTCACGATCGATGCCGATGATGACAACTTCAAGCTCCTGGCCGACCGAAAGCACTTCGGACGGGTGGGAGATGCGGCCCCAGCTAATATCAGTGATATGGAGCAAGCCGTCCACGCCGCCGAGGTCGATGAACGCGCCGAAATCGGTGATGTTCTTGACCACGCCCTTGCGGATCTCGTCAACCTTCATATCAGTAAGCAACTCGGCGCGCTTGCCCTTGAGGGTTTCCTCAAGCAGTTCGCGGCGCGAAACCACGATGTTGCGGCGTTCGAGATTGATCTTGATGATCTTGACGTCAAATTCCTTGCCGATGTAGTCGTCGATGTTGCGCACCGGGCCGACATCGATCTGCGAACCGGGCAGAAACGCGGGGAATCCCTCGACGTCGACCATGACGCCGCCCTTGACGCGGTGACGCATGAACCCTTTGACCACATGGCCTTCGCCGTACTCGGTGGTGATGCGGTTCCAAGCCTTGATGGAGTTGGCCTTTTCGAGGCTCAGCTCAGGCATATTGTTGCGGTTTTCAACTTCTTCGAGAAATACGTCAAGCTTGTCGCCGACGTTGACTTCGTCGAACTTCACGAATTCGCCGGACGGCACGAAACCCTCGGCCTTGTAACCGATGTCTACCACTGCGCCGTCAGGACGCTTGGCGACGACGATGCCCTGCACGATCTTGCCTTTGGTGGACGCGTTGGTGCCGGTGCCGGATTCCAGCAGTTGCTCCATCGAATCGGGGATGGAGGTGAAATCCAGGAAGTTGCTCTCGAACTTCTTTTCTTCAGCCATGATGTTTTGGTTCT
>JAQVVK010000114.1 GCA_028698975.1 Victivallaceae bacterium | reverse complement strand
CCCGTCTGAACCGATTGAGCAGAAAAGGCCGGTCGAGCCGGTGCCTCCGAAACCGGCAACGGTATTGCCGAAACGGCCAGTCGATCCTCCCAAATCCCCCAAGGTCAGCCAACCCGCCCCGATAACGCCGATTTTACGCTATATTGCGATCGGCGACGTGAAGCCGGGCGAGAAAATCGAATTTGCAATTGCCACGACTTGGCTGCTGCGGCTGGCGGCTCTGGTAATATTGACCGGTATCGGCTTCTTTGTCCATTACAGTTACACCCGCAATCTCTTGCCGCCCGAAGTCAGGATCGGCCTCACCATGCTGTTTGGCGCACTGCTTACCGCAGGCGGCGTGTTCATCTCCAAACGAAAGTGGTTCGTCTTTGGTGTCACGCTTACCGGCATCGGGTTTGCCGTGCTTTATTTTGCGGTGATGTTCGCCTCGCAGATGTATCACCTCTGCGGCAACGAGACCACACTGGCCGCTTCGCTGCTGCTGACGGCGGCGGCGGTGGTCATCGCGTTGAAACTCAACGCCATGCCGGTGGCTTTGATCGGCATGGCCGGCGGTTATGTGCCGATAATCTGGCTGTCGCAAAATTCCGGCATAACTAATTTCACCACGGCGGCGGTGGTGCTGCTCGGGCTGGGAGTGGCGGCGGTCTCCGGTTTCCGCCGTTGGCACTTGGTCACCCTGAACAGTCTAATCTTTTCCATTATTGCTTTGGACAGCCGATTGAACCACGTCGAACAAATGTGTATTCTGTGCGCGCTGCAACTTGTGATCTTTTCAGCCGCGACGACGCTCTACGCCCTGCGTCACCGCGAAGCGATCTCCTGCCGCAACTTCCTAATGCTGACCGCCGCCCAGCTTGTCTTTACGCTGATTGCCGCGACAGTGCTGGCGGACAAGTTCAACACACCGGCCGTCACCGCGTTCGCCCCCGGATTCACCGCCGTCATCGACGCGGGGCTTGCGACATGGGCCGTAAAGCGTAAATCGGGCGGCAAACTGCTGACCCAGGGAATATTTGTACTCGGGGTCGCCATGCTGGCCGCCGTCATGTTTGTCGCGCTCGACAACTGCACACTTACCGCGGCTTTGATCGCATTGGGCATTGTTTTATTGTATTTTGCCAAGAAAAGCGACTCCATCGCCGTATATATCACAGGAAGCGTGGTTTTGATCGCCGCCGCGTTTGCGCTGATCGGGGTTGACACCAACCATTACTTTATACATCAATCGACCTGGCTGGGCTGCCTCGTCGAGCGGTTGATCTCACTGGGCGGCCTCGCCATCGGCGCGGCGGCGGCGGCCCGGTTCACCGTGGGACCGGCTTTCGAACAAAAACAGTGCCGGGTGTTTTTCAGCGCGGCCGCGCTCGCGCTGTTATTTGTGATGCTCACATTTGAAGTCAATCTCGGCTTGAAAATCAATTTCCCGGCGGCTCGGCAAGGCGCGGTTTCGGTGCTGTGGGCAGGGTATGCGCTCACGCTTATCGCGGTCGGGTTCCGGCGTTTGAATCCGGTGTTGCGCTGGGTCGGTCTTGCTTTGTTTCTCGTTACGGTGGGCAAGGTGTTCATTTACGATCTGGAAACCGTCAAGGCTCTGTTTCGGGTCGGCGCGTTGATGATATTTGGTCTGTTGCTCTTGGGGGGAGCTTTTACATACATTAAACTCAAGGACAGATTATGAAGAAGGGTTTATTTCTATCGGCCGCGCTTTTGGCGGCGGCCACGGTCTGCGGCAATGATTTTCTGGAGTGGCGCACTCCCCTCGTAAACAAGGCGGACTCCGCCGGTGTCAAGACCGGTTTTATGCGGCTTGACGCCGAAATATACTCAAAAATCGGCTCGATATGTAACGATTTGCGGGTGGTTGACGCGCAGGGAAACAACGTGGCGTGTTTCATCAAATCCGACACCAGACCGGACGGGCTGCGGCATTACCGCTCCGTACCCTCAAAGCTCACCGGAGTCGATATAAAAGACAATATCGGGATATTCATCGTCGAAAATTTACAGAAGCAACCGGTCGGTCAAATTAACGTGCATACCAAAAGCCGCGACTTCTTTAAATCCATGACGGTCGAGAAAAGCGACGACGGCAAGGATTGGACGCCGGTCGGCGAGGCGGTAAAAATATTCGATTACTCGTGTCACGCCGATTTCAGTGCAAAAGAAACGCAATTTCCGCCGGAGTCGGCGCGTTTTTTCCGGATAAAGTTGAGCGATTTCGTGCAAAAGCAGCCATGTTCGGTGGTCACCGTGGTCAATGGTCCGTCGGGAAAAACCGAGACGTTCACCGAGCGGCGCACCGCGATAAGGGTTGACCGTTTTGAACTGATGACACCCGCTCCGCAACGATATGAAGCGGTCACCATGCTGTATCCGGTCACGGTCAAATCGATCGACGAAGGCGACCGCAGCACGATCATCGAGATAAAGACTGATCTCGAACCCTTGACCGGATTTCGAATTATGGCATCCGACCCCGCGTTTTCGCGCCGGGTCAAGGTGTTCGTTGACAACGACGGCGACATGGTCGCGGCCGGTTCCGGGGTGATCGAGCGTCTGCCCGAGCCGGGGCGGCCGCCATGCAAAAAAAACCTGATCCAGCTGGGCGGGGTGAACCGTTCGGGACGGTTTCGCATTGAGATATACAACGGCGACGCCGCTCCCTTAAACGACCTTAACATAACCGGTATCGGGCTGTGCTACAAACTTTATTTTAATGCCGCCCAACCGGATCTAAAGCTGTATTTCGGCAAAAACGCTCCGATCCCCGACAACGACGCGCAGGCCATTCTTGAAAAAGCCGGGCTGGACAACGCGGTCGAATTTTTTCACACCACCCCGGAGCGCAATCCGGATTTCCGCATCAACCGGTGGACTTTGATAAAACAATATATTCCGTCGTTTGCGTTGATTGTTTTGGTTGCCGCGGTAGGCATTGCATTGTGGCGCGTGTTTCGCAGCGTCGATAAAAACGAGGAATAATTTCCGCCGGAGATTGAAAAAACAGTTAATTCGGGGTAAATTAATAAATAGTTATCTTGATTTAACATCATTTGTACATAGGGAGGAGCTTTCATGTCCGAGGAACTTCAAAGTCTGCTTGAACGCATTAACGAGGAGGGCGTAAAAAAGGCCGATGCCGAAGCCGCCCGTATTGTTTCAGAAGCCCGGGCGCAAGCCGACAAACTCCTCTCCGACGCCAAGGCGCAGGCCGAAAAGACCGTTGCCGCCGCCAAAGCCGACGGCGAAGCTCTGGCCGCCCGCTCCGAAGCGGCGGTGCGACAGGCCGCCCGCGACATCATACTCGAGCTCCAGAGCGAGCTAAAGAAACGCATGGATCGCGCCGTTGCCAACGCTTCGGCCGCGGCCCTCACCCCGGAATTCATGGCCGGGCTGGTCAAGGAGCTGGCCGCGAAATTCGCCGCCGACCCCGATGCGCAGATTTCCGCACGCACCGCCGTCAAGGACGCCGATGCGCTCGACAAAATGCTGGCAGCTTCGCTGGCCGGAAGTTTCAAAAAACAGCCGCGCATATTTGCCGACAGCACCATCAAGGGCGGATTGGAAGTAAGTTTCCGCGACGGAGCGGTCTATTACGACTTTACCGAGGAGGCCATCACCGGTCTGGTCGGGGAATACGTCGGCCCGCGGCTCGCGGCTCTGCTCGGCGGGAAATGACCGGGGCGACAATGTATTATTTTTTATGCGCATCGCTGCCGACGCCGGTTTTCGGCGTTGAATCACGGCTTACCAGAGCCGCGTTTGACCGCTGCTGCGAGGCGGCAATGGAGCCGGAGGATTTTGCCAAACTAACGTCGGGCCGCCTTGCCGCGCCCCGTTCGCCAGACTGCGCCTCCGGTCAATACGGCATTTACGGTGAATACGCCAAATTCGAGCAGTATTTACGCACCCGCATTGCCGAACGGCGGCTTAACGGCGGCGACGAGAAACTTCCGACGCCGATCGAGTTTTACGGTGAGATCGACCGGGGTTTGGCCCAGTTGGCCCAGGAGCCGCCGGCCGAACGCGAACGCATGATCGACCTTTTGCGCTGGAAACGGCTCGACGAGCTGGAGGCCGGCCACGAATTTGATTTGGACAAACTCTGCGTACTGCGGCTGAAATTCGAGCTGCTCGACAAATACCGAAACCGCGACGCTGCGGCAGGACGCGAAAACTTCAATGCGGCGGTTGACCGTATTTCCGGTGCCGCCCCCGGATCAGAAACAACTTCCACGAGTCAGGAGCTTTGATATGAGCGAAAGCGAAGCAAGAAATACGGCGAGGATCGTCGGGGTAAACGGCAACCTCATGACCGTTGAGTTCACCGGAGAGGTGATGCAAAACGAAGTGGCGTACGCCAAGACCGGCGACGCCCATCTGAAATGCGAAGTCATTCGAGTGCGCGGCGACCGCGCCGACCTTCAGGTGTTTGAAAGCACCAACGGTCTAAAAGTGGGCGACGAGGTGGAGTTCACCGGCGAGCTGCTGTGCGTCGAGCTTGGCCCCGGGTTGCTGACCAAGGTTTACGACGGGTTGCAGAACCCGCTCAATCTTCTGGCCGAGAAATCCGGCTTCTTTCTCCAGCGCGGCGTCTATCTGCGTGCGCTCGACAATACGACAAAGTGGGATTTTACTCCGCTGGCCAAGGCGGGCGACAAGGTGGTCGCCGGCGACCGGGTGGGTTCGGTGCCGGAGGGCATTGTAACCCATTATATAATGGTGCCTTTTCAGTGGCGCGGCGAGTGGTCGGTTGTAAGCGTAGCCCCCGCCGGGAGCTACACCATCGACGACACCATGGCGACGGTGGAAAATGAACAGGGCGAGCAGCGCAAAGTCACCATGACCCAATTCTGGCCGGTCAAGATACCGATTCCCGATTATCAGGAAAAACTGATGCCGGAAAAGACCCTTATCACCAAGACCCGCTCGATCGACAGCTTTTTCCCGGTCGCGGTGGGCGGCACCTTTTGTACGCCCGGACCGTTCGGAGCGGGCAAGACGGTGCTTCAGCACGCCATAAGCACCAACGCCGAAGCCGACGTGGTGGTGATGGCGGCCTGCGGCGAACGCGCCGGCGAGGTGGTCGAGATTTTGCGCGAGTTCCCGGAGCTGGTCGACCCTCGCACCGGGCAGCCGCTGATGAACCGCTCCATAATCATCTGCAACACCAGCTCCATGCCGGTGGCCGCACGCGAAGCGTCGGTTTACACGGCGGTGACGCTGGCCGAGTATTACCGCCAGATGGGGTTGAATACCTTGCTGCTGGCCGACTCGACCAGCCGCTGGGCGCAGGCACTGCGCGAAATGTCGGGCCGCCTGGAGGAGATTCCCGGCGAGGAATCCTTCCCGGCTTATCTGGAATCGCGTATCGCCGGATTTTATGAGCGCGCCGGGCTGGTAAAACTTCGCACCGGCGAAACCGGTTCGGTAACCATCGGCGGCGCGGTTTCGCCCGCCGGCGGCAACTTCGAAGAACCGGTGACGCAAGCCACGTTGAAAGTGGTGGGCGCGTTTCTCGGTCTGTCACGCGAACGCTCCGACGCACGCCGCTACCCGGCCATCGGGCCGCTGGAGAGCTGGAGCAAATACAATAGCGTGGTGCCGGAAGACCAGCTGGCCGTCGCCCGACAGGTGTTGCGCCGCGGCTCCGAAGTCAATCAGATGATGAAGGTGATCGGCGAGGACGGCACCGGTATTGAGGACTTCATGCTCTATTTGAAGAGCGAATTTCTCGACTATGTTTATCTTCAACAAAACACCTTTGACAAGATCGACGGCGCGACCGGCGACGACCGGCAGCGTTATATGTTTGCCATGATAAGCGACGTGCTTGAAGCCGACTTCGCATTCTCCGGCAAGGAGGAGGCGCGGCGTTGGTTCCTTGAGCTTCGTCAGCTTTTCATCGACCTCAATTATCTGGTCATGGATTCAGACGAATTCAAGACTCAGGAAAAAGCCATCGCCGCCAAGCTCGCGGAACGGAGGAAGAAATAAGATGCGCAAAGTATATCATAAGATTTCGCGGATCGTCGGCAACGTAATCACGGTCGAAGCCGACGGCGTAGGCTACAACGAGCTGGCGGAAGTCACCAGCGCACGCGGCACCTCGCTCGCGTCGGTGATCCGGCTCGACGGCTCCAAGGTTTCGTTGCAGGTATTCGCCGGAAGCCGGGGCGTCAGCACCGGCGACGAAGTTCGTTTTCTCGGCCATCAGATGCAGGTCTCCGGCTCCGACGCATTGCTGGGGCGGGTGTTTTCCGGGCGCGGCACGCCGCGCGATCACCGGCCGGAAGTTTTGAGCGATCTGATTGAAATCGGCGGCCCGTCGGTCAACCCGGCCAAACGTATCATACCGCGTCACATGATCCGTACCAATATACCGATGATCGATGTGTTCAATACGCTGGTCGAGTCGCAGAAGCTGCCGATTTTTTCGGTGGCCGGCGAGCCGTACAACGAATTGCTGGCGCGTATCGCGCTTCAGGCCGAGGTCGATATAATCATCCTCGGCGGCATGGGTATCAAGCACGACGATTATCTGGCGATGAAACGCACGCTTGACGAACACGGCGCATTGTCGCGCACGGTGATGTTCATTCACACCGCCGCCGACCCGACCGTGGAGTGCCAGATGGTACCGGATATGTCGCTGGCGGTGGCCGAGGGCTTCGCGCTCAAGGGCAAACGGGTGCTGGTGCTGCTTACGGATATGACCAACTACGCCGACGCGCTCAAGGAAATCGCCATTACGATGGAGCAGATCCCCTCCAACCGCGGTTATCCGGGCGACCTTTACAGCCAGTTGGCGGCCCGTTACGAAAAGGCGGTGGACTTTGACGGAGCCGGTTCGATCACGATTCTGGCGGTGACCACCATGCCGGGCGACGATGTGACCCACCCGGTGCCGGACAACACCGGCTACATCACCGAGGGGCAGTTTTATCTGCGCGGCGGGCGTATCGAGCCGTTTGGTTCGCT
>JAQVVK010000113.1 GCA_028698975.1 Victivallaceae bacterium | reverse complement strand
CAATCGAAAATGTGATTTCCACCGCCATTGTGCGCAATTTCAGCGCAAAACTTGAATCCGCGCTCACGCTTGACGTCGCGCTGGTCGGCGCGGGGCCGTCCGCGCTGGTGGCGGCCCGCGATCTGGCCAAGGCCGGGTTGAAAACCGCGCTGTTTGAGCGCAAACTCGCGCCGGGCGGCGGCACTTGGGGCGGCGGTATGCTCTTCAACGAAGTCGTGGTGCAGGACAGTGCGCTGCATATTCTGGATTCTTTCGGCATTCACCACCGCGAAATCGAGGGAAACTGCGGCTATCACACGCTCGATTCGGTCGAGATGGCCAGCGGGCTGATCTACGGCGCGGTATCCGCCGGAGCCAAAATATTCAACGCGATGAGCGTCGAAGACATCGTCTTTAAAAACGGCAAGGTCAACGGTCTGGTCATCAACTGGACGCCGGTGGAGCGGCTGGGCATGCACGTCGACCCGCTCACCGTTATTTCCGAAGCCATCGTTGACGGCACCGGACACCCCAGCGAAATACTGCACCTCGCCACCGAAAAGGCGCAGGTCAAACTTGATACCGAAACCGGTAAAGTTCTGGGCGAAAAGCCGATGTGGGTAGACAGCGGCGAGGCTTCGACCATCGACAACACCCGCGAATATTTCCCCGGCCTCTTCGCCTGCGGCATGAGCGCCAACAACACGGCGGGCGGTTATCGCATGGGGCCGATCTTCGGCGGCATGCTGCTCTCCGGTGAAAAGGTGGCCAAGCTTATCATCGAGAAGCTTGGCAAAAAATAATCGGGTTACCCGATTTCAAGTAAAAATTCGCCCCGGCTCCGTGGTCAATACGAAGCCGGGGCGTTCTGTTTTGGGAGTTATGCCCTTACAGCGGCATGGTCACCATTTCGTACTGGTCGCTCCCCAGCCCGATCTTTACCGCGTGATCGATGGCGTCGCGCCAATGGGTGTTGTCGTGGGCGTCGTCAAAGACGTCGGAGCCGTGCGGACAATCATCCAGCCAAGTGTTTTCAAGCCGTTGCGCCCGGTTGCAGAGATCGCAGGCGGCCACGTCGAGGGCGACCGGGTCGAACCCGGCCAGAATACCGATGTCGGGCAGTATCGGCGTGTCGCTTTCGCCGTGACAGTCGCAGTTGGGGGTGATGTCGCAAAGCAAACTCACATGAAAATGCAGTTTGCCGTCGAGCACCGCCGCCGTGTATTCGGCGGTCTTTTCGTCGAGTATCTTGTCATGCTGATCCCAAGTGGCCTGCAATGCGTCCTTGGGGCAGGCCGATATGCAGCGGCCGCAGCCGACGCAGAGGTCATGATCTATCGCCATCTTGCCGCCGGAAAGGTTCAACGCGTTCTGGGCGCAGTTTTTGCGGCAGATGCCGCAACCAATGCAAAGTTCCCGGTCGAGAAACGGCTTGCCGTCGCTGTGCATGGCCATCTTGCCCGCCCGCGAACCGCAGCCCATGCCGATATTTTTGATGACTCCGCCAATGCCCATCTTCTCGTGCCCCTTAAAGTGGGTCAAACTTATGATGATGTCGGCATCCATCACCGCCCGCCCGATTTTGGCGAATTTGAAGTGTTCGCCGTGCGGCACCGGCGCATCGACTTCGTCGTTGCCTTTAAGTCCGTCGGCGATGATGATCTGGCAGCCGGTGGAAAGCGGCGAAAACCCGTTGAGCATGGCGGTGTCGAGATGCTCCAGCGCGTTTTTGCGGCCGCCGACATAGAGGGTGTTGCAGTCGGTAAGAAACGGTTTGCCGCCCAGCTGTTTCACATAATCGGCCACGGCCTTGGCGTAATTGGGGCGCAAAAAAGCGAGGTTGCCGACTTCGCCGAAGTGCATTTTTATGGCGACGAATTTATCCTTGAAATCGATGCTTTCAAATCCGGCGGTCTTCATCAGACGCTGTATTTTGTCGAGCAGGCTCGCGCCGTGAAAGCGGGTGCGAAAATCGGTGAAATAAACTTTTGAACTCATGAAATCTTCTCCTTGCATTAAAACTTGCATTTATAAAGATAATGCTTCGACGCCGATAAAACAAGTCATTAGCGGCAAAACCGGGCGGTTCAACTTGCAAAAAAAGCAAACCGGATATATTTTGTAACCGTATGAAACCGCAGGTTATGCAAACCACTAATAAAACAGTTATGCCGCGGAGCAAAAAAAAAACGATGAACCCAATTGAAATAATCAATCACTTCTACCCGGAAGACACTCCGCTGCGCCGCCTGCTTTTGAAACACAGCCGTCAGGTCTGCGAAAAGGCGTTGGAAATCATGCAAAACCCGGTTTGCCGCAAACTTGAACTTGATCCGCGGCTGGTGGCCGACGGCGCGATGCTGCATGACATCGGCATCGGCTTTTGCCACGCGCCCGGCATATTGTGCGAGGGCGACGCGCCGTATATCGCCCACGGCGTCATCGGCGCAAAAATGCTGCGCGAATACCGTGCCGGTCTCGAACCCTATGCCCGTATCTGCGAGCGTCACACCGGGGTCGGCATCACCGCAAAGGAAGTGGCCGCGCAGGGTCTGCCGATACCGCAGCGCGATTATCTGCCGGAAACTCCGGAAGAGAAACTGATCGCCCTCGCCGACAAGTTCTACTCAAAATCCGGCAACATGCAGGAAAAATCCGTATCCGCGATCCGCCGTTCGTTAAGCAAATTCGGCGATGATTCGGTGGCGCGTTTCGACGCGTTGTGCCGACTTTTCGGGGTGGCGGAGTGACCGGCGGCAAACACTTGGCGGATATGACGCTGGATGAATTGTGGCACTTGTTTCCAATTATCCTTGCGCCGTACAACCCCGCCTATCGAGGCTGGTTCGACGCGGAAAAACTTGCCATCGAAGCGGCTCTGGGCGACGCGGTCGAGCGGGTTCGTCACATCGGCAGCACTTCGGTGCCGGGGCTGCTCGCCAAGCCGACCGTGGATATTTTGCTTGAAGTTGCCGGCAACGCCGCGCCCGGCGACCTGAAATCCCGCCTCGCCGCCTTGAGTTATACGGTTATGGCAGAGACGACCGACCCGGATCTTCGGATCGATCTATGCAAGGGATACACCGAGCAGGGGTTCGCGGAGAGGGTGTTTCACCTTCACCTCCGGCGGCGCGGCGACTGGGACGAACCGTATTTTTGCGCCTATTTGCGCCGACACCCCGAAACCGCGGCGCAATACGCCGACCTCAAACGCGAACTCTTCCCGCGTTTTGAATTCGACCGCGACGGCTACACCGCCGCCAAAGGCGAATTCATCCGGCGCGTCACCGGGCTGGCGCGCAAAGAAAATTTGGGTTAGCCGGTTAATCCGCCAGCTGCAAAGTCGCTCCGCCCGGGATTTCCAGCGGCGTGCCGTCGGCGCGGCGT
Organism: Victivallaceae bacterium; assembly: GCA_028698975.1. GTDB lineage: Bacteria > Verrucomicrobiota > Lentisphaeria > Victivallales > Victivallaceae > Victivallis. The sequence continues at coordinate 3,657 of JAQVVK010000113.1, read as the reverse complement.
ATCCATACCCCGGTGGCCGATGGGTTGGTGACAAACCGCCCCGCCACACCGAAACGCAGCGAACGCACCGCGTTGATATAATGGCAGATCTCGCCGTTGGTGGCATACCAGATATCGTCGCGGCCGGCCAGTCTGGTACAAATATCCTCAATCAGTTCCCAGTTGTCCTGGCGGTCAAATTCATACGAGTGCCCCCAGATGTAAAAGAGCGGCAGTTTTGACCATACCGGCAAATCAATGAAGCTGTCGATCAGCGCGAGCGCGGAGTTGTGGTGGCAGGTGGGGTCCCACAGCCGAAAATCTTCCGGCAAAGAAAAATTGTTGGTGCTGCGTGTCGTGCGCGAATATTCTATGCCGAGCGTGTCCAGCGCATGACAAAGCCAGTCTGAAATCGTGCCGTAAGGGTAGGCCATGCCGGTGACCGGCCTTTTCGCCACGGTTTCAAGGGCATAGCGGTCGGAGCGGACCTCCTCGACCACGTCCTCCCGGGGCAGATAGATAAGATTGCCGTGGGTGGCGCAGTGCGCCGCGATCTCGTGACCGCGATAAAGTCCGGCGGCCTCGTCCATGGCAACGTGCTCATCGTCGTGCATTTTGCCCGAATTGAGGTTAAAGGTGCTTTTCATGCCATAGCGGTTAAATATCTCCACCAGACGCCGGTCAAAAGTGCAACCGTCGTCATAACTGAAAGTCAACGCCTTGGATTTGCCACCCGGAAACACAAAAGAAATGCTCATACAAAGTCAACTCCGGTTTAGAATTGTTTTGCTGTAAATATAATTGCAGGAATTGACAAAATCAAGCATCCCTCCCCGCCGACCGGAAAAGCCCCCCCAAAGCAAGGGGGGCAGTCGCTTCCGGCGGATCAGAGGTTGTACACGCACTTGTCCGCGCCGTAAACCGAACGCCAGTCGCGGTCAAACTGCTCGATGCTCATGTCGGTGAGCGGGTGCTCGGCCATGTGCCAGAGAATATCCGGTGCAATGGTGATCGCCTGACACCCCGCCAGCGAAACGTCGTTGACCTGCTGCACGTTCTTAAACGACGCGGCCAGCACCCGGGTCGGCAGATTGTGAATTCGAAACAGATCGGTGATCATATGCACCACCGTAACCCCCATGCCGCTGATATTGTCGATGCGGTTGAGGTATGGCGCGGTGAAATCCACGCCGCAGTTGGCGGCCAGCAGGGCCTGAGCCGGCGTATAAATGGCGGTGGCGGTGATCTTCATGCCGCGCTTCTTGAGCAGCGGCATCGCCTTGTAACCCTCAATGGTGACCGGCACTTTGATGTAGAGATTGCCGCCGACCTTCTCCATCAGGGTTTCGGCGTCGCGAATGATCTTTTCGCAGCTTTCGCCGACCACCTGCGTATGAAGCATGCGGTCGCCGATAATGGCGCGAATGTCCTTGAGAATGGCAAAGAAATCGCGCTTTTCCTGCGAAATGATAGTGGGGTTGGTGGTTACTCCGGCCAGCGGAAACACTTCGTTGGCGCGGGCGATTTCCTTGACGTTTGCGGTATCCAGCAGATAAAGCATTGCGACCTCCCGATCGGTTGAAACAGCGGCTTCTATCGGCGTTGTTTCAAGGGCGTCGGCATTTGCCGCATTATTGATTGATGCGAACTATAATATACACCCTTTTGCCGCGATATGCAATCTCAAGGAGGCGGTAATCCGCCCGGCCGGCGTTAAAAAATCACATCCCTTTGGGCGACGTTGCCGCTCCGCTCTCGGTGCGGATACGGCTCTGCGCCCCGTCGTGCGGCCACACCGTGACCCACCAGACGCAAGCCATCTGAAAACATCCCCACAAAAAGACGATCAGCACGAAATTAAACGACGGCTCCAGAATGCGCTCGCCGAAACGCCGCACCCCGGCGAACCTGATCGCCGCCCAGACCACCGCCAGCATCGCCAGATCGATCGCCCCCAGCGCAAGCCCCTGATCGCCGGCGAAGATGAAACGCATCACCGCGGTATGATCCAGCTTGAAACACCAGTTAAAGAATTCGATCACCTCCAGCGGCAGATAGGCCGGAAACAGCAGAAACCAGTGCGCGAACCCGTAAGCTCCGGCCCCGGTCAGATCGACCGGATTGCCCTTGCAGAAAAAGGCGGCCACGGCGACCAGCCCGCCCAGAGCCAGCACAATAAGATCGAAACGGCGGCGAAGCCGACGGCGTTTGTCCCGTCCGCGCTGAGTCAGCTCGCGGACGCGGCGTACTTTCCAACTCGAACCCATTTTACGCCCCCCTTCCGTTGCCGATGCGCCGCACCAAAAGGTAGGTGATGTAGGCCACCGCCACCAGAGCCAGCACCAATGCGCTGTAAGCATGGGGCCACCAGACGCCGTCGGTCATCATGGTGAATTCCGACATGCCGCCCAATCCGGTGATGACCGTAAGCGGCATGAAGACCACGTTGATGATGGCCAGATATTTCATAATGACGGCCAGATTGTTGCTTACCACCGACACGCGGGCGTCGGACATGCCCGTAAGAATGCCGGCGTAAATACCGGCCAGATTGTCGCACTGTTTGTTTTCGACCGTGATATCGTCGAGGAAATCGAGTTCCTCCTCGTTGAAGCCGATCTTGGCGGCGTCGTTTTTTAGCTTCAGCAACAGAAGCTGATTGGCGGAAGTCGCGCTTTCGTAGTAGGTCAGGCTTTTCAACAGCGAAAACATGTTGACCAGCGACTTGTTGGTCACCGCGAATTCGATTTTGTGCTCGATTTCGTCGGAAATGTTGCGGATAATGCGCAAATGCTGGAGAAAGTGATGCGTCGAGTGGTGCAACAGACGCAGCAGCACCCCCTGAATGGTATTGCCGCGCAGCGGCATGCGGCCGTGTTCAAACAGCGGCATCGGGTCGGATTGCAAAATGATTATGCGATCCCGGAAAAGAAATGCGCCGATCGACGACACCCGAAACGCCATGGTGCGGTCAACCTGGAAGTTGCGCGGCCGTTTGAGAATGACCGCGATGTGATTGTGCTCGTATTCGACACGGGAGATCTCGTCCTCGTCGAGGGCGGATACCAAAGTGTGCTCGTCGATGCCGCACTGCTCGACAAGATAGCTGCGCTCCTCCTCGGATGGCGCGCTGTAAACTTGGATGATTCCGAGCTGACCCTCGGGGCAGATCTGAACCCGGCCGTCCACCAGATCGTAACATCTGAACATGATTTAGATTCCTGTAAAAAGTGACCGTTTTTCCGGTCAGCGCAAACCGACCGGCCCGATGCACCGGAACCCCGTGTTTTACAGGCGTGAAACCGCGTCGCGCTCTATCGGGCGACGCCGGATCATACGCTTTTCAGCGAAGCCGTGAGGACGCAAAGAACAGCCCCCGCGCGGCTTCACGCCTTCGGGGTCCGGGGTCCTCGCTGACGCCGGAAGTTTTCTGTTCTTCTTTCATATCCTGCTTTCTTTTTGGATTAAGCGACGCAACATGCCGCCATTTCAAATATATACCGCTGCGGCGGTTTTGTCAAGCCGCGGCGGCGACAAAAGTCCGTTTTGACCACAGATATCCCATAACTTTTTTAGAGTTTGAAAAAAAGAGAACTCATGCTACCTTTTGCTTTACCACAAGACGAAAGGTAAAAAAACATGAGTCCTCAAGAAAATAATATGGCGGTACTTGGTCAA
>JAQVVK010000112.1 GCA_028698975.1 Victivallaceae bacterium | reverse complement strand
GCGCAAATTCCTCGATATCGTGTATAGAACATTAAAAAACAATTGGATGTTTGAGGACTTTACTCAATTCAAACTCGTAAAAAATTGAGTTTTTCTCGGCATCGAAGTGGAAATTTATCATAGGAGGGCGGGAGCAAATGAAGATCGTCATTGTGGGAGCCGGGGTTGCAGGTTTCGAGGCGGCTCTGGCCGCAAGAGAACGCGCGCCGGAAGCCGAAATCACGCTTTGCGGGCGCGAAAACGAGTTGCCATACCGCCGCCCTGCCCTTTCCGGGATGGTGGCCGGAGAGGATTCCGGCGTACAGTTTCACATCCGTCCGGCGGGATTTTATGAGGAAAAGAAGATCACACTCAAACTTGGAGTCGAGGCGCGGCAGCTTGACACGGCTACGCATAAACTGACTTTGAGCGATAACAGCGTGCTGGATTTCGACCGTCTGGTGCTGGCCACCGGCGGACACGCCTGGGTGCCGCCGGTGCCGGGAGCCGACGGCGACAATGTATTGACCCTGCGCGAATATGCCGACCTCGCCGCCATACGCCGGAGAATCGAAAACGGCATGAAGTCGGCGGTGGTAATTGGCGGCGGCGTACTGGGTCTGGAGCTGGCCGAGTCGCTGATCGCGTGCGGGGTAACCGTGACCGTCATCGAAAGCTGCCCGTCGCTTTTGCCGCGCAATCTTGATGCGGGAAGTTCGTCCTTTGTCCAATCCCGTCTGGCCTCCTGCACCGGGCTGACGCTCCGCTTCGGGGAGAAACTTCTGGCGGTTACTCCGACCGGGGTGGAAACCGCGGCCGGGCCGGTAACCGCCGACGCGGTATTTTTCGCCGCCGGTATGCGAGCCAACCTCGAACCGGCGAAATCGGCCGGTATCCGCTGCTGCCGGGGGATTGCGGTCGACCGTCACATGGCGACTTCGGCGCAAGGAGTCTTCGCCGCCGGAGACTGCGCCGAGATCGACGGCATTTGCTGCGGATTGTACAACACCGCCCGCGACGGCGGCAAGGCGGCCGGCTGCAATGCGGCCGGAGGCGAGGCTGAATTTCAGTTTGCCGCAGCACCGGTGCGAATCGCGGTGTTCGGCGTAAAGATATTCGCCGCCGGAGAACCGGAGGGGGTGCGCGAAGAACATACTTCCGACGCCGCGAACGGCAACTGGCGCAAATTATTTTACGACGCCAATGGCCGTCTGACCGGCTGCGTACTGGTCGGCGATCTGCGCGAAGCAGGGCGATATTGCCCAAAGTAGCGTCGATGGATTTTTGTCAAGCCGTGAAGCTGATTTTTTGACGACCCCAAAGCGGCTTTACCCTCAGCGGTAAAGACCGGGGGGGGGCGGCAGGAAAGCAGCAAAACGGGGGGCGAAAAGACGCGGCGGGAGTTTTGACAGTGCCGCCAAATAGTCAAGTTAAGCCGCGAAATCACGCTTTGAATGGAAGAAAACTTGCAATTGCGTCCCGCGCAATGTAGATTAATACATATATTATTGCACGGAGTATAATAGATTATGACCGGTTCTTCGGTTTCGGCGGCTTCCGCCAAATTTATAGAGGGTATGCTGGTTGCGCTTACCCCGTTTGTCGTGGCGTTGGCCACGGCCGCAAACGGCGAAACAATACCTCCCTTGTGGCGCATTGTCGTCGTCGCCTCCACCGCCGTGATCGGGCTGGCGGCGTCGCGGCAACTGTTCCGGCGGCCCCGGCTGGCCAAGACGCTGTTTATACTTTACAGCGGCGGGGTCGGCGTCGCGGTGTGGCCAACCTTGAGCAATGAACCTGCGGCGGCTCTGTTTTTCGGAGCGTTGGCCATCGCCGGATTCTTCTGGCTGGCCGATTACGACGGGGTGGTCGGGCGCGATTACTTCCGCTCGGCGGCCGAACCCGAATTGCTGCGCACCCGGGGAGCCGCCGCCGCCGTACTCTCGCTGGTGCTTTTATCTTTGCTTTCAGAATACCGGGGCACACTGTTTGACCATGTGGCTTTCCTGCTCTGCGGCATGGCGGCATTCATCTTTTTCTGCCGCTGGCTGGCCGCCCGCAGCGAGGAAAAATTCATTCGCAGACTGGCGCGGCTGATCGTGGCCGTCGGAGCGGCGGTGCTGATCGCCGCCGCCTTTTTCTCGGTCATGCGGCTGGTGCTGCTGATCGAAAGCATAGCATTGCTCTTCATTCCGGGTTATGTCAGTTCGCAGCGGCACGCCGGCGAACACTGGTGGGACGTTTTCATCAACCACCCGGCCCGCAGTCTTATTACCACTTTCCTGCTGCTTTCCGCAGTCGGCACGCTGCTGTTGCGGGTGCCGGCGGCCTCGACCAACGGGGTATCGGCCATCGACGCGGTTTTCACGGCGGTGTCGGCGGTATGCGTGACCGGGTTGACCGTGCTGAACATCGGCAGCGACCTCACACCGGTCGGGCAGGTTTTTCTGCTGGTGCTTATCCAGTTGGGCGGTATCGGTATCATGACCATTGCCACGGTGGCGCTGCATGCGCTGGGCAGGCTCAGTTTGAATCAGGAATACACGATGAATCAGCTCACCGACACAACGGCGGGCCGGGGACTTTTTGAATCCCTCCTGCTCATGCTGCGCTTTACCTTCACCGTCGAACTAATCGGCGCACTGCTGCTTTCACTCGGATTTTTTATGCACGCCGATGAACCGCTGTCGATCTGGCGCGGCATTTTCACCTCGGTGTCGGCATTTTGCAACGCGGGGTTCGCGCTCGACCCCGACAATCTGGAATCCTATCAAAACAACCCGATCGTACTCTATACGGTATCCGCGCTGATTATCGCAGGCGGCCTTGCTCCGGCCGCGTGTCTGGCGATACCGCGCTGGATGTCGGGTCATTCGGTGCCGGAGGCGATCCGCATCGCTCTCGTGATGACGGCGGCACTGCTGGCGGGAGGAACCTTGCTCATACTGATTTTCGAGTGGAACCACTCGCTGGCGGGGCTGGACGTTTGCGCCAAGATCAACAACGCATTTTTTCAGTCGGTGACACTGCGCACCGCCGGGTTCAACTCGGTCAACATCGCGCATTCGGCGGGGCCGACGCTGCTGTTTATGATGATACTGATGTTTATCGGCGGCAGCCCCGGCGGTACGGCCGGCGGCATCAAGACCACCACGCTTGCGGTGTTGCTGCTCACATTTTGGACCAATGTGACCGGTCGCGGCGAAATCGTGGTGAGCAACCGCCGGATACGTCATACAACGGTCTACCGGGCGGTGACCATTACCGCCGCGTTTGCGGCGATACTGCTGGCGTCGGTCACGATGCTTTCGGCAACCCAGTCGGAGCCGTTGATCGATCTCGCATTCGAGGCGGTTTCCGCGCTCGGCACGGTCGGGCTTTCGCTGGGAGCGACTTCGCATCTTGACGCGGTCGGGAAGCTGATTGTGGCGATCACCATGTTTGTGGGCCGGGTCGGGCCGCTCACCATTTTTATGCTGTTGTATGACGGCAAGGGCGACAGCGCGCGTTCGCGCTGCCCGGACGCCCGTATAACCTTGACATAAAACAATTCAATATAAGGATTTCGATTATGGCTCAACAAATCATGATAATCGGTTTGGGGCAGTTTGGCATGTCTTTGGCGCGCACGCTGTCGGAAAAGGGAGCCGAGGTGCTGGCGGTTGACAGCGACAAGGAGCTGGTGGACGAGGCTTCCGGGTTTGTCTCCGAGGCGATTGCGGTTGACGCCACCGACGAAACCGAACTGGCCAAGCTGCTGCCGGGTCAGCGCGACGTGGTGATCTGCGCCATTGGCGACGCTTCACGCGAGGCGTCGATCATCTGTACTGCGCTCTTGCGCCAGATGGGGGTACCCATGATAATCGCCCGCGCCAACGACAAGATGCACCGCCGGATCCTGCAACTGGTGGGCGCGCACGAAGTCATCAACCCGGAGTTGGAATTCGGCAAGCGGCTGGCGACCCGACTGCTTTACCGTCATATTGTGGCCGACACCGTGCTGGGCGACGATTTGCAACTCACCGAGATTTGCCCGACGCCCGAAATGGTGGGCAAAAACCTGATCGAGTTGGAGTTGCCCAAGCGTTACGGAGCGATAGTGGCGGCGATACGGCGCGACGGGCGGGTGGTAAGGCCCGACCCGGCCGAGAAACTGCGTGCCGATGACAATCTGCTGATTGTTTCCAGCGAGGGAGCGATTGCCAAGCTGAGCCGGGAGGCATAAACATGAAGCCGGGGCATTCGATTCTGCTGGGAGCATGGCTGACAATCCTGCTCAATCTATTGATGGCGTTTGGCTGTATCGGCATGTTTTTACGCATGGCTCCTCTGATCGACGAGCTGAACACCAGCAATCTGTCGTCGCTCGGAGCGTGCCGCGAAATGCTTTCGGTGCTGGCGACGCAGGATTCCGGAGAAACTGCGCAAGGTGTTTTCCGCAAAGCTCTCACCGAGGCGCGAGCCAACGTCACCGAGACCGGCGAGTCGGAGTTGGTCGATCGCATATCGACAAAATTCGCAGGCGGTCTGGACAACGAGATCAACCGGATCGAACTCATCCGCCTGATTAACGAGCTTGCCGAACGCAACCGGGCGGCAGTGGCCGAAGCCGCTCAAAACGCCCGTCACTTCGGCATTGGCGGAGCTTGGGGGGTGGTGTTTATGGCACTTGGGATTTTCACGGTCGGGATCATGTTCAAGCGGCGGATGGCGCGCGAACTTGCCCGTCCGCTCAGTGAAATCGACGCGGTGCTTGAAGCGCGGCACAACGGCGACAAACTGCGCCGCTGCTGCCTGCCGTCGCCGTCGCGTCCGGTGGCGCAGGTGTTTAACGGCATCAACGAAGTGCTGGACGACGCCGACCGGTAAGGTGAAATAGTCGGTTATACCCCCCTGTTGGAAGATGGCTTTATAGAAAATCGACCTTTGCATAACCAACTGAAGTATGATGATTAAATTTTTGATTATATTTGCCGCTGCAGTGTCGGCGGCATTGTTTTGGGGCGGTTGCCGTGCGACGGAAAACACCGGCTTTTCCCGTGCCGTCGCATTGCCGGCGTTGCGGGTGGAGCCGCCCGATCCGGCCACCGGCAAGCTCTACCGGAGCGACTCTTTTTTGCGTCGTTTCCGCACGGCGCGGCCAGTGAGCAGCGACGACACCGCCGTCGAACCGGTGTTGAGCGAGCCGGAGCTGGCGGCGGGGGGCGAGATGGAATTTAAGCCGCTCGAGCCGGCGGCGGGTGATCTTACCGACAGAGCCGACGGCGGAAACACGCTTCTACTGGCGGTGGAGCTTGACACGGCCGACGAATTAAAGGAGCTGACATTGTTTGCCGGGAGCACCGGGAACCTCAAAGTATGGCTTAACGGCACATTGCTGCACAGCTATGGACGCGGCCCCCGAAAACTGGTATTCTGCGAGGATGAAATTCCCGGGGTGACGCTGGCGGCGGGCAAAAACCTGGTGGTGGTGCGTTCGGAGGCGCCGTCCGGCGGTCTGCCGTGGCAATTTCGTCTCTCGCTGGCCGACGCCTCCGGCCGCCCGCTGCGGCTGCTCTGACAACCCCGGATGGCATTTATGTGCGGCGGATCATTTCAGTTCCTGAGCGACGCCAACCAACTTTTGCAGGATTTCAGGTGAAACATGGTCTCCGTATAAGATAGAAATACGAAACCCGTGTTTATTTTCCGGGCCGATTTCATTCCAATACCCGCGCTTGCGTTTTGGGCAGGGCAAATCAGAAGCGGCATTCTTAAAAAGCTCATGTGGATACACAATCATCTGGAACCCGTTGACTTCAACCCCGTGCAGCTCGCCAAAGCGACGGGTATTATACTCAAACACCGCGACATTGCACGGTATGCCGTAATTGACGGTGAACATTTTCCAGCTGCCGGGAAGATCATATTTTGCAGATATTTTCTTATAATTGTCAATAAACTGAGCATTTGTTTCCCGTGCAGGGTAGATGAACCGCTCCACATTGCCACCATATCTAAATACACCACCTTCCGGATATGTCGATGAAAAACACTCCTTGGGCAACTGAAACAGCGTCGTAAGCGCGTCCATATCATCAGACCAGTTCACATCGCCGCAAAACCAGAGTTCGTATTGACCGTGCGTAATATGGCGAATGGCTGGCACCATGGTCGGCAGAGGCGAATCAACACCGGGAAGCATAACTCCTTTCGGAGTAACAATCAAATACCATACATCATTAGGCACAAACCAATTTCGGCATGGCGACGCCGACCAAACGCCGCCCTGCCTCTGTTCAAAAATCTTGATTTTCTTCAACGTTTTCCCCTCCACCGCGATCAGTGCCGGAATACCGGCAGGAACGCATCCGGGATAGGACAAATAAAACGCTACAAGGCCTTTGGCATCCCAGCGTTGCCGCATCTGTTTGAACAATGGGCGAAGCCTGACATCCATGAGTTCAGGAGCCGCATCGACCAAGATCGGCACCGTCACCTGATTTTGCCGGATAAGTTCCTTAAAGGTTTTTGCCCCGTATTTGCGAAAGAGATCAGCTCTCCGTTTGACTTTTATTTTTGTTTCCGGATCTGATGTCTTCCATTGTTCATTCAGATGGTCGATAACCGTTTTACAGTCTGAATCAACCGCACAAGGGTCGTAACCGGCTTTCAACAAGGCTTCCAGTTTCTTCTCTTCTTCGTAATCGAGGGAATCGCGTTTGGCATAAGAAAACAACACATCTTGCACATCCTCTATCGGAAAATTATGCGCCAGCAAGTATTCAAACAGCCGGAGAGGCATCATATTAGTGGACGAGCAAAAATAGTAGTCGCATTTAGGAACCGCCGCCGGAGCCAACTCATACATTGCTACAAAACGCTCGAATGCCATTCCCGCTGAATCACCCGACAGTATGGAGGATTTCGCCGTCGTAAAATCTTTTTTACATGGTAAATCACGCTGTTGTATTTTCCTGTCAAATTCATCCCAATCTTTTTGCCTGATGCAGTACCAGTATGGCGGGTTGGCATGAAATTTGCAGGCAGCATATCCGTCATAGGGCAAAAACAAAGT
>JAQVVK010000111.1 GCA_028698975.1 Victivallaceae bacterium | reverse complement strand
AGAGCGAAACCCCGGACGCGCGCATCGCGGTGATTTCCATGTTTTTGCCGAAAGTCGCCATTGTCCACATACAGCCGAGCAGCATGGTTATCGGCAGGATGAAGCGGATATTTCCCGGCAGCCGGTAAGCGAGATATTTGCCCACGTCGATCCACGAAGCGTTGGCTTCGAGGAAGTCCGAAATGTCGCGGTACACGTCGCTCAGGATAAACAAAATCACGAAGACCAGCAGCAACACGCTGTATTTAATCATAAATTCGCGCAGTATATATCCGTCAAGCCGCGGCAGCGGAAACCACCGGCGCGGCATGAGTTCGAGATCTTCGTAGCGTTTGTTTCCCGGCATCTCCCGCCCCCTTACAGGTTTTTCATCAATGTTGAAGCGACGCCGAGCAGCCGCGCCTCGTCGAGCGAATTTCCCAGCAACTGCACGCCCACCGGCATACCGGTGACTCCGTCGCGCCCGGCCGGAATACTGATGCCGCAATTGCCCGAAAGGTTCAGCGCGATCGTGAAGATGTCAGACAAATACATCTGAAGCGGATCGGCCTTCTCGCCGAACTTAAACGCGACATCGGGCGTGACCGGTGTCATCATCACGTCGCACGACTTGAACGCCTCGTCAAAGTCGCGCCGGATCAGCGTACGCACCTTTTGCGCCCGCAGATAATATGCGTCATAGTAGCCGCTCGAAAGCACATATGTGCCGAGCAGTATGCGACGCTTGACTTCGGCTCCGAAGCCCTGACCGCGCGATTTGAGATAAGTGTCGGCCAAATCGCGGCCGTCGATCCTCGCCCCGTAGCGCATGCCGTCGAAACGGGCCAGGTTTGCGCTGGCTTCGGCAGTGGCCACAATGTAATAAACCGCGACCGCGTATTTGGTATGGGGCAGCGAGACTTCGACCGTCTCCGCGCCCAGTTCGCGCACTTTGGCAATGGTATCCTGCAATGTCTTGGCCACTCCGGGCGCAATACCCGGGTTGTCGAGATACTCTTTGGGGAGGCCGATCCGCACTCCCTTGAGCGAACCACGCGGCTGGGCCGCCGCCGCAAATCCGCCGGCCGGAGCCGGCAGCGAAGTGCTGTCGCGGGGGTCGCGCCCGGCAATGGAGTCAAGCAATATGCCGGCGTCTTCGACCGAATTGGTCAGAGGCCCGATTTGATCCAGACTTGAAGCAAAAGCGACCAGCCCGTAACGGGAAACCCGCCCGTAGGTCGGCTTCAGCCCCACCACGCCGCAAAAAGCGGCGGGCTGGCGGATCGACCCGCCGGTGTCGGAACCCAGCGCGGCGGGGGCAAACCCGGCCGCCACGCAAGCGGCGGAGCCACCGGAGGAGCCGCCCGGCACCCGCGACACATCGCGCGGGTTGGCGGTCTTGTGGAACGCGCTGTTTTCACAGCTTGAACCCATGGCGAATTCGTCCATATTGAGCCGCCCGAACGGGATGAACCCCATTGCGCGCAGCCGCGCCACCGCAGTGGCGTCAAACGGCGAAATCACCGGTTTAAGTATTTTCGACGCGCAGGAGGCGGTCTCCCCCTCGGCGACGATACAATCCTTGATGCCGACCGGCACCCCGTCAAAGCGGCTCAACGCTTTGCCGGAGGCGCGGCGGGAATCGGCGGCCGCGGCGGCGGCCAGAACTTTTTCGCGGTCAAGCGCAAGAAACGCCCCGATCTCGCCTTCGCGTTTATCGATGCGCTCAAGATAACCCTTGACGAGTTCGACCGCCGAGAGCTGACCAGATGCCAGCAGCCCGGCGTCGCCGGAAATGGTGCGCAGTTCGGCGGCCATATCTAATGTTCTCCTTCGCCCGGCAGGATGCGCGGCATTTTGACCAAATCGCCATCCATCAACGCCGGAGCGTTTTTAAGCATTACTTCGCGCATTTGCGACGGTGTTTCGACGATTTCGTCTTCGCGCCAGACGTTGGAGAGCGCGGCGGCGTGGGCGGTTGGCTCGACCCCGGTCACATCCACCTCGCCCAGCTCGGCGATGTAATCGACGATATGGTCGAGGTCGCGCTGGAGCCGCTCCTTCTCATCGGGAGCGATCTCCAGTCGGGCGAGGCCGGCCACGTATTCAATATCGATTGCGCTGTCCGCCATGATCTTACTTGTGCTCGAGTTCGATAGTCTTGGTCACCAGATCGCAGACTTCGGCGGGGCCGAAATACTGGATCGGGCCGGGATAGACGTACGCGGTCTTGACCGCCCATTCGGCACGGTGGGCGGCGAAGAACTTGAACGGCGCGCCGTCCAGCTCAACCAACGCCTTGCGGATCACCGGCTTGTCGTGACCGTGACGGTGCTCGATATTCATCATCATGGTGATCGGAATGCCTCCGGCGATCCACTCGGAAGACGCTTTCGTCACATTGCGCACGCTCGACATATAACCGGTGCGGCCCGCGCCGATCAGCGCGGCGGCGTTGAATCCGAGGCTGTAGCAGTAGTCGGCGTCGAAGTTCGACGGCGCGGCGCAGCGGCCCTCGTAGCCGAAGAAGTGGGTCTGGGTGCTGAATTTACCCGCATAGGAGCCGGCGGCTTTCATTTCCTTGAGCTTGGCTCCGACCATTTCGGCCAGCATCTTCTCGGTTTCAATAAGCGAAACCTGCACGTTGCCGTGTGGATCGCGATCGTTGCAGAGCTGCATCTCAATACCCATCGGCAGCGATTTGAAGACGCGGGCGGCGTCGGCCGAGAGATGATCGGCGGCAAACGCCACCTTGCCCGCCTTGTCCATGGCATCGACCTTGGCGGCATTGGCGGCCAGCAGATCGTTGAGTTCGGAGATCAGAGCTTTGATTTCAGGGATGAATTCGATCAGCCCTTCCGGGATCAACGCAACGCCGAAATTCATGCCGTTGGCGGCGCGGGCGGCCACCACTTTGACGATGTCGTCAACAATGGAGCCGAGCGTCATCTTTTTGGCGGCGACTTCCTCGGAAATGATCGCGATGTTGGGGCGGGTCTGAAGCGCGCATTCCAGCGCGATGTGCGAAGCCGAACGGCCCATCAGCTTAATGAAGTGCCAGTATTTCTTGGCCGAATTGGCGTCGCGGCCGATGTTGCCGATCAGCTCGCTGTAAACTCGGCAGGCGGTGTCGAAGCCGAAACTGGTTTCGATCCACTCGTTTTTGAGGTCGCCGTCGATGGTCTTGGGGCAGCCGGTCACCGAAATGCCGATCTTGTGGCTCTTGAAATATTCGGCCAGCATACAGGCGTTGGTGTTGGAGTCGTCGCCGCCGATGATGACCAGCGCGGTGATGCCGAGCTTTTCGCAGCTCTTGCGGGCGGCTTCAAACTGTTCGTCGGTCTCCAGCTTGGTGCGTCCGGAGCCGATCATATCAAAGCCGCCGGTGTTGCGGTAGGCGTCGATGACGTCGCCGGTCAACTCCATATATTCATCTTTGACCAGACCGTCCGGCCCCTTGAGGAAGCCGTAGAGCCGACTGGCCGGGCTGAGCGATTTGATGCCGTCGAAAAGACCGGCGATGACGTTGTGTCCGCCCGGAGCCTGTCCGCCGGAGAGTATCACGCCGACGTTGACCGCCTTGCCGCCCTTGCCGTCACCGGCCTTGAAGGTCAGCGCGGGGCTGCCGAAAGTGGTGGTGAAAATCGCCTTGATCTTTTCAATATCGGCCACTGCGGTGGTCGGCGCACCCTCGACGACTTCGACGGCGGCACCCTTGGTCAGGGCGGCCGGCAGTTTGGGGGCATAGGCGGCGCGGGCTTTCTGAAGCGGGGAGATCTCACTCATGATACAACTCCTTGTCTTATTGAAATTTTACGGATTTACGATAAAATCCGGCCGCAACCCCTATGGTTTTACGGCCTGCAAAAAAACACCTTTTATAAAATACCACCTGAACGCGGAATAATCAAGTCATTACGCGACTCCGCGGCGCGTTTGCTCCAGAATTCCGCCCCCGCCGGGTCTTTTTCCACCCCGACTCCGTCGCGGTAACATCTGGCCAGCTCCAAAGCGGCGGCCCGGTTTCCCGACTTGGCCGCCTCGGTATACAACCCGACGGCCCGGACGGGCAGACGCTCCACCCCGACGCCATCCTCATAAAGTTTGCCCAGTTTCAACCGGGCCGGGGCATAGCCCATTTCGGCGGCGGCGGTAAAACACGCGGCGGCGCGCGCCGGGTCATGCCCCACCATGTCGCCTTCGAGCCAATACTGCCCCATCCGGGTAAGCCCGCGTGCCGAACCGGCGTCGGCGGCCAGCGAATTGAGCGAAAAAGCGCGGTGGCGGTCAACGGGTCTGCCCAGTCCGAATTCATACACCTCGGCCAATCGCGCCTGAGCGTCGGGAAATCGCATCGCGGCCGCCTGCTCCAGCAACGCGGCGGCCTGATTGAGATCGCCGGTCACATCGGCCAAAAAGAGCAGGTGTTCGGGCAGCGGATCGGCCGCCCTTGCCGCTTTGCGGGCCAGCTCGACCACTTCGGCAAAATGTTCGCCTTTGCGTCCCTCGACCGAAAGAATGTGCGAAGCGAGTTCAAACTGAGCCGGCGCGTAATCCTGCCCGGCCAGTTCGCGCAGTTCGTTCAGCGCGGCGGCGCGATCGACCGCTTCGCCGGCCAACCCAAACCGCGCCAGCCGCAGCCGGGCCGGAAGCAGCCCGGCCGCCGCGGCAAGACGGTAACACTCGGTGGCTTTTTCGTTACTTTTTACCGCGCCCCAGCCGAATTCATGACAGAGACCCAGATTGTACTGCGCCTCGTGATTTCCGGCGGCGGCGGCCCGGCCAAACCAGTAGGCGGCCAGTGGCGCATTTTGCGGCCCCCGGACGTCGCCGCGCATAAACGCGTTGCCGACATATAGAGCCGACTCGGCGTCGCCGCTCCTGGCGGCGGCCAGACGGCGTTCAAATTCGACGGCCTCCGCCGGCTCGCCCGCGCCTTGAAGTCCGGCGGCGGCCCAAACCAGCATAAAGACGACTGGAAGCAGCTTCACTTTTTACCCGTCCGGCGAAACAATCCGCCGGTCCACTCACGCAGCGTGCCGCGCCGGATTTCGGCAAACCCGAGTTCGGAGAAAGCCCCGGCCACTCCGTCAAATTCGGTGGTAAGAATGCCCGACAATGCCAGCAGTCCGCCCGGCTTGACCCAGCTTGCAATATTATGCCGGTAGGCTTTGAGCAGATGACCGAGAATATTGGCGCACACCAGATCATACCCGTCGGCGCATACCCGGTAAAGCGCGGCGTCGTCCACCGTCGGTGACACATTGGAAATACCGTTTTTCCGGATGTTCTCTTTTGCCACCGCGACCGCGTCGGGGTCGTAATCAAATGCGCCGATCGGCCCGTAACCGAGTTTCGAAGCGGCAATCGCCAAAATGCCGGAGCCGCAACCGGCGTCAAGCACACTGAGTCGGCGCCCCGGCTTGGCCTCGGAATCCAGCACACCGAGGCAAAAAAGCGTGGTGGCGTGCTGGCCGGTGCCGAAACTCATGCCGGGATCGAGTTCGACCACGACCCGGCCGGGTTTGGCCTCGCATTCCAGCCAGCTCGGCTTGATGAACAGTCGGTCGCTCACCTGAATCACATGAAAATATTTCTTCCAGACTTCCGACCAATCCTCGCGCTTGATGTCGAGTTTCTGCGGATCGGCCAGCTCCGCCCCCAGCTTCCGCCAGTCGGGCAGCAAGCGCGACAACTCCGCCGCCGCCGCAAGGCGGGCGTCGGAATCCATGCAATAGACGGTATGCACGAGACGCGGGTTCTCCTTGTCCTCCCAGCTGCTGTAGGCAAGCTCCAGCGCGGAAAAGAGTTCGTCGGCCATCACGCCGCCGTCGCCGGAAGCGTCGTCCAAAGTCAATGCGTAAACGATGTCGTCACTCATATTATCACGCCTGCAATTCGTTGATGAGCGCGTTTTTGCCGGCCCCGATGGTTTCGGACAATTTATCGAATTCGGCGTCGTCCAGCGCGCCGGAAGTGTTGGCGTTTTCGATCACCTTGAGTTCCGCGTCGAAAATCACACAGCGCAAAACATATTCCTGCGCTTTGAGGTAGAGGTTGCCGTCAAATCCGCGCAATTCGTTCAGGCGGCGGCGCAACTCGGCCGAACGGCGGCTCAGGAAGTCGCGGCAGGGCGACAACGCCCCGTCGGCCAGTCCGCCGGGGAAACGCGCCGCACTCTCGTCAAGCTCGGCCCGAACCGTCCGCGAAGCGATGAGCAGCGTCATAAGCATGGCGAAATCCCGGCAAAACAATTCAAAGGTGCGCGGCGGAAACATCCGGCGAAACCACGCCTTGCCCAGCGGCCGCCAGCCGCAGAAATTCAAGGTTGACGCGATCCTCCCGGCGTCGCGCCCCGCATCCGGAGTGCGCTCGGCGTCAAGATCGTCCGCCATGGCCCCGTTGAACGCCAGCAGCCGCCGGCAGCCGTCCTCATGCAGAAGTCCGCTTCTCAAATAGCGGCCGATCACCGCGTGCTCGACCTCGACCATGCCGGCCCAGATCATGCGGTCGAGAGCCGCACGGTTGGCGGCGTCCTTGAAATCAAACGAATTCATCACCGCATTGAGCTTGGCGCCGTATTCTTCGGCCAGCCGGGAGATCGCGGCTTCGTCGAAATTCTTTTCGGCGGCGGCTTCACGCAGCGTCTCCACCGCGGCGCGGCGCGCCTTGAGCATGGTGTACCATTCGGCGAGCCTCGATAGCGTGCCGGGCCGATCCAGACCGAAAAGTTTGAGCAGACGCTCGGTGGTCAACCCCTGCACCAGCAATGTAAAAAGCACCACCGCCAGCGTGATCTGCATGATCAGGGTGCGATCGACGTAACTGTCGGGAATGCTGAAGACCAGCGCGAGCGGCACCGCGCCGCGCAGTCCGCCCCAAAACATCACCGCCTGATAATCCAGACCGATCCGGTTCCGGCCGAACCCCAGAAACGGTGACATGCCGAAAACCACCACAATTCGGGCCGCCTGTATCGCAAGTATGGCCACCCCGACCGCAAGCAGCAAATGGCCGCCGCCGCCGAAATCAAAGAGCTTGTCCGCCTCGGTAAAGCCCAGCAGCAAAAAGATCGCGCTGTTGGCCAGAAACGACATGAA
>JAQVVK010000110.1 GCA_028698975.1 Victivallaceae bacterium | reverse complement strand
CACATAGCGCATCTGGGTGGCTTCGTCGACCGGCTTCTGCCAGCCGCCGCGCCCGGTCGTCCAGCCGAATTCGGTGTAAAAGATCGGGTATTTGGAGCGGCCGGTGCTTTTGAAATAGGCCTCCATCTCATCGACTTTGGTGATGAATTCGTCCTCCGGGGCGGTGCCGTCCACATAGGGATGCACGTTGACACCGGCGAGATACCGAAACAATCCGGCTTTGTCATATCTCTTGATGAGCGGCATATTCACCGAGCACAACCCCGGGCCGAGCACCTGTGTTTCCGGCTTGACTTTCTTGATGGCGCGGGCGGTGTCACGATGCCACTGCACAAAGTCATCGACCGTGCCGCGCCATTTGCCCTCCGGCTCGTTGAACACCGTGAAATAGCGCGGGAAGTTGCGCGAACGCGCCATTTCCTGAATAACTTTGTCGTAAAGAACCGGGTCGGTCGGTTTCCAGATCGCAACTTTTTCCATATTGGGCGGCTGGAGAAACGCCGGCATATTGCCCAGAGTATAGATGGCGTCAACAAAATCCGGCTTGGGGAAACGCCACTCCGGAGCCGGAGAAATTTTGCCGTCGGCTCCTTTGGAAGCTCCGGCAAGACCGGTGAAATTCCACTCCCACCTGCTGTTGACGCTGCGGGCAAGCTGACGGCTGCCGCTCAGATTGACCGCGCCGAAGCGACTGCGCGACAGGACTTCGTCCGGCAAGGGTTCGCCGGCCACCACCGCGGAGGAGTCGGTGACCACCGCCGACGCGCGGTCGGAATAGTGCGCCGCGACGTTAATGCGATAAAATCCCGGTTCGGCAAGTTTGATCTCAACGCCCGACGCGGTCAAGGGCATGGAAAAAAGTTTTTTGCCGCTCTCGTCAAAAACATTTATTTCGCCGCCGGTGAATTTGTCGGCGCGGGCAGGCTCCACCTTCAACTTGGCGGAGTCATGCGGGATCACATTGAAATCATACCCGGAGTGTATCGCGGCAAGTTCGCTCGGCAGGAGTTCGATCTTGAAATCCGACAACTCGATCTTGCCCGTGGTGTCGCCGTCCGCCGCGAGATAAAACCCGACTCCGGCCACTTTGGCGTCGATCGGCCACTCGGCGGATAATTTGCCGAAATCCCCGCTGTGCGGCATGGTCGGATAGGGCGGGATGAAAAACGCCTCGCCGTTGCGGTGGCGGATCAACGGCTTCAATTCGAGCCGCCGCCCGTTGAACCCGATACCGCGACACTCGGCACTCACTTTCAACCGGGTGCCGGGGCGCACATACGGCAGCGAAACATCGTTGAACACCAGCGACTTGCTCGGCTTGCCAGCCACTCCGAAATCGACCAAGATGCCGCGTTTGGCAACTTCAATTTTCATTGAGGAAGCGTTGCTGCCGGGCAACCGGGAGGAGGAAGCGGCCAAATCGTAAAGCAACAAGCCGCTTTCCGGTACATCCCGAAACAGCAACGCTTCGTCATATGGAAGTAATTCGAGCTTTAGATCGCTCAGGTCAAGCACGCCCGTGCCCTTGCCGTCGGCCACGGCGAAGATATTCAACGCCAAGTCGTCGTCGGCAACAGTCCACACCTGAGAAAAACGCCCGTCACGCAATGCGGCCGGCCCGGCAAAGTCGATCGCCGGTTCGCAAAAATATTGCGTCCCGCGCTTGCCGACCATCATCTTAACCTGAAGCCGCTGAAAGGCGGCGTCATGCGTCACGGCGCGGCCGGAGAGGCGGATCATACGCTTGACCCCTTCCGCGCATTTCGGCAGGGCAATGGAGTCGGAGCGGACAAAACGCGAGGCCGCCGACGCCGGCTGGAATTTGAAGCGAACCGCCGGTCCGCCCTGCTCCGGAGCCAGAAACTCCGTCTGCATGTTGGCCCCATCCGAAAAATCGTGAAACGAGCGGGCACTCAACGGCCCGCCGCCGGTCCACAGCAATTCACCTGCCGCAAGCGGGGAAAGAAGCACGGTCATCGCGATGACCATCATGCCGAAATCCCAAAATCTCCGGTAGCCAATTCCGGTCATCATAATATATCTCCGTGCTTTTTTACTGATTTATAACGCAACCGCCGACTTGGAATCAACCGCCTTTTGTTCGGCCAAAATGATCCTGATCGACTCACGGGTGCTCTCCGGGGTCGCCCGGTCGAGCGGGTTCTTACCCAGTACACCGGCGGCAAAATAACCGATCTCGTTGGCATACATGTTGTCGTCGGCAGGCAGATCGATGTGATCGGTCTTGCCCAGCAGCGAAGCGTAAAAGTTCAGCTGGCCGTTGGCCAGTTCCAATGTGCCTTTTTCAAAAACGACGACGCATCCGGTCGAGAAACCGCCGCGTGTCCAGCTGCCCGCCACCGTCACCATGTCAATGCCCGGGTAATCAAGCATGATCTGGCAGTCGTCGATGCCGCCCGAACAGGCATAAAGCCCCGCCCCGTAGACCCGGCGCGGCGTACCCAGCCAGTATTGCAGAAAATCGACGTCGTGCAGCTGCAAGTCCATCAACGCTCCGCCGGAGCGTTTCACATCGCGAAACCAGCCGTCTGGCAGCCCGCTGTCACGGTACATTTTTATACCGAGCAACTTGCCGTAACGGTGATCGGCGGCGGCGGTCTTGATATAGTTATACGCCGCGTTGAAACGCAAACACTGGGCAATCATCAACTTGCGACCGGCCGTCTTGGCGGCGGCGATCATGGCGTCGGCGTCTTCGACCGACAAGGCCATGGGTTTTTCGCACAACACGTTGAAGCCGTCGCGCACGGCGCGGATCGCGTATTCGGCGTGAAGGTCGGTCGGCAGACAGATGTCGAGAATATCGAGATCGGGTTCGCCTGCGACCAGCTTTTCGTAACATTCATAACAGTGGAGCGAAGCCAGATCGACGGAGCCGCTCGAACCTATGTTTATGGTGGAGTCAGCCTGCTTGAGTTTGGCCGGGTCAATATCACAGACCGCGACCAGCTTCACATCGCTTTGGGCCGCATACTGGGCGGCATGATGATGACCCATGCCGCCGAATCCGATTATGGCCGATTTTAATATCTTGCTCATTTTATTATCAAAAAATACTTTCTCAGAGATTGCCTAGTTTGTCTTTAAGGAAAGCGACCGCCATGCGAATATCGGCGGCGGGGTCCGCCCCGCATTCACGCTCGATCGTCAGGAACCCATTGTAGCCGATCTTTTTGAGAGCGGCCAGATAGGCGTCCCACTCCACCATGCCCTGGCCGAGCGGAACCTCTTTGAATCCGGAGGCGCGGGCGGCGATCTGGCGGAGCGAACCATCCAGATTGCGCAGCTTGTAAAACTTGGCCGGGCTGCCGACATAGGTGTTTATCGCATCCTTGGCATGGGTGTGCACGATGTAAGGAGCCAGTGTTTCCGCCGCGTAAACCGGGTTTTCGCAGGAGACGCCGCGCAGATTGGCGGGGTCGAGATTGACGCCGATTCCGGGGCTGTCAACCGCCTGGATGAAGGCTTTGAGCACATCGGCCAGCTCCGGCCCGGTTTCGATGGCCATGACGCACTTGGCGGAGGCGGCGTAGTTGGCCACCTGCCGGAGCGACTCGACCATGACCGGGTAGACCGGGTCCTGCTGCGACTCGGGCACCGCCCCGATGTGGGTGGTGATGATGCTTACGCCGAGTTTGACCGCCGCATCAATGACCCGGCAGGTCACATCAACGCGCTCGCTGCACTCGGAAATCACCTGAAAACTCTTGTCCGAAATGTCGGCGCAGACCGCGCTGATCTCAAGCTGATTGTCTTCGGCCTTGGATTTGATGGATTTAAGTTCACCGGGCTTCAAGTTCAGGAAATTGAACCCGTCATCGCCGTGTGCGGCATAGATCTGGATACCGCTGACGCCGAGCTTCCCGGCAACATCGATGGTATCAAGGAACTTACCGCCGAGCAGTTCTGTTATTACGCCTATTTTCATACGTTTTATATCTTTCGATTATTTAGATCTTGCTTAAAATTCAGCCGTGGTCGTCCCAAAGTCCTGCCGGAAGATACCGGCCGGACTCCGGAAAGAGATATTGTTTCCGCAAAAATTAGATGTCGTTGGTGATCTGGGTCTCGACAACCTTGACGTTCTTCAACTCTTCCTTGCTGAAAGCGCGGACGCTGCCGTCGCCGACCAGACCGTTGGCCTTTTCACCGTGGCGGATGCTGACCTTGTTGGAGGCGAGCGGAGTGCCGTCGAAATAGAACCCGAGAGCCTGCCCCTTGGTGGCGATGTTATACGAGTCAACCAGCATGATGATGTCGTTGATGGCCAGTTCCTTGCCATCCGTAAACGCGTCTATCGACAACGACGACTTGGAAAGGTTGTAAAGACTGTAGAAGCGTTTGCTTATGCCCGAACCGCTCTTGCTGGTATCGCGGCAGCCATAGGTCTGATTGAAGCCGTCGGCGGCGGGGTCAAGCTGGTTTGACGTGTTGGTAAACGTCTTACCGGTGCCTGCCAAACGCGGGCCCGACGGGCAGGAGATCAGATCGCCGGGGTGGTTGGGAATGTAGTTGCCTTTGGCGAGCAGATAACCCCAGCGCGCCTTGCTGCCGTCGTCGAGGAAGCGCGGGACAAAGTAGCCATAATAATCGTCGGCGTACATATTGGCGGCAAGACCGCACTGTTTGAGATTGTTCAGACAGCTGGTCTGGCGGCTCTTTTCGCGCGCTTTGTTAAGAGCCGGCAGCAGCATAGCGGCCAGAATGGCGATGATCGCGATCACGACCAGGAGCTCGATGAGGGTGAACTTCTTCATTTTTCCTTTTCCTTTGTTATCGGTTGTTATCGGTGACGATCACCGAATTAATAATGTTTTTCTCAAAAATCCGCTCGTATTTCACGTCACGATTAAATTATACTCTATGAAACGATGTTTTCAAATGGATAAAAACGACTATCTTAATGACAAATAACGCTTCCCTCTCACAATACGATAATCGTCCGTTGCGAGGGGCGCAAAAAAAAAGCTGAAATGTTTTAAATTGAGGGTTGTTTTTTTAAATAGCTATGTTCTATTAACTTGGTGACGATAAACCGAAATCCTTAAACAGGCGGTGACATCATGAAAAAAAACGATGTAAAAACCGTATCCACCTCTCCAACAGACCGCGTAATAGTGTTTTCTCCATTGCTGAAACCGCTGCCCATCCATCAGCAGATGGGGCTGCATATATGCGAATCGGTCTCCGGCAACCTTTGCTCGGAGAACTTCAAAGGCGAATTCCGGGTCTTTCAGTTTTACGGATTCTGCCACATGCACTACGGATCGGGCGTATTCATCACCCCCGACGGCAAGCGCACCGAGCTGTCCTCCGGTGACGCGGTGCTTACCCCCCCCGGGCTGGTCCACTGGTACGGCGCGGCTCCCGGCGGGGTCTGGAGCGAAGACACCGTCTGCTTCACCGGCGACATGGCCCAGCATCTGGCCGAGGCCGGCATGCTCAACCACCGCATATTCCACCTCGGCAAGGTGCGGCGGCTGCTCCCTATCGTCGAGCTTTCGCATGACATGACCCCCGGTTCGCAGATCAAAGCCAACATGGCTCTAATGCAGTTCATTACCGACATTCACTTTGAATCGCTCGAAACTCTTCACGACAATCAGCCGGCGATCGAAGAATTGCAAAACGCGATCAAGAGTTCGCTCGACCGCTGGTGGACGGTCAAGGAAATGGCCGAATTCTGCAACTTGAGCATCGATTACTTCCGGCGGCTTTTTCTCAAAAGCGTGGGCGAGCTGCCCAAGGATTATGTGGATAAACTCAAAATCGCCAAGGCCACCGAAATGCTGACCTCAAGCAATCTGTCGCTTAAAGACATCGCCGCCAAGCTCGGCTATCTTGACCGTTACCATTTCAGCCGGCGTTTCAAGCAGCTCTCCGGCTGCTCGCCGCAGGAATATCGAAATCGCATCAACAAAAACTGATGCCGTCAATATAATAGAGGCTTACCATGAAAAACATTGACTACAAAATCGATCTCAAGGTGCCGGTCATCGCTGAAACCCAGCTTATGGTGGCAGGAGCCGGCCCGGCCGGTCTCGGCGCGGCGGTCACCGCCGCCCGTCAGGGGCTGGAAGTCGTACTTGCCGAATCGTCCGGCGCGCCGGGTGGCGCGGCGGTGCAGGCCGAAGTCACTCCCTTTATGCCGTCGCATCTCCAGAAGCCGGATGGCGAACACGCGCTGGACCGACCCGTATACATCGAATACGGCCGCCGCATGCGCACCTATCTGCCGGAGGAGATGCTCAACGCCCGGCCGGACGGAGAGATGTGCAACGACGCCGCCCGCACGGTTTCCCGCGAAGCCGCCATATTGGCGGCGGAGGATATGCTGCTTGACGCCGGGGTGTCGCTTTTGTATCACCACACGCTGTTTGACGTGGTTGTGCGCGACGGTGTGGTCGAATATGTCATACTGCAATCCAAATCCGGGCTGGTGGCGGTCAAGGCCGCAAGTTTTATCGACGCCACCGGAGACGCCGACCTCGCCGCCAAAGCCGGGTGCGAATTTGAATACGGCGATGACGACGGGCTTTGCCAGCCGATGACGCTTTGCTTTAAGCTCTCCGGCATCAACCGGGCGGCCATACCGGCGGATTTCCAGCTGCGCTACCGGGCGGCCAAGGCCTCCGGCGAACTCGATTGCCCGAGGGAGAACCTGTTGTATTTCGACACTTTCGAGCCGGATACGCTCCACTTTAACACCACCCGGGTGGTGGGCAAGTCGGCGATCAACGGGCAGGAGCTGTCCGAGGCGGAAATCGAGGGCAGACGCCAGTTGCGCAACGTCTTTTTCTATCTGCGCAAATCGATGCCGGGGTTTGAACATGCGCGGCTGCGCTCGATAGCTCCGCAGATCGGCATTCGCGAGTCGCGCCGTATTGTCGGCCGCGCCAGACTGACCGCCGGGGACTTCAAGCAGCGCAGCAAATTTCCCGACGCGGTCGCCCGCTGCAACTACCCGGTGGACATTCACAGTTCGACCGGGGCCGGCACTGAAATGATCCCGATGGGACATGACGACTTCTATGAGATACCCTACGGCTGCCTGATACCGGGTAAGGTAAAGAATCTTTTGGTTGCGGGCCGTTCGATCTCCGGCGACCGCCGGATAAACTCGAGCTTCCGGGTAATGCCGACGGCGATGAGCCTCGGCCAGGCGG
>JAQVVK010000109.1 GCA_028698975.1 Victivallaceae bacterium | reverse complement strand
CGTTCAAGGTGTCGGGCCGCGGCGTACTGCATTTGGCGATCCTGATCGAAACCATCGCCGCGAGGGTTGCGAGCTGGCGGTAGCCAAGCCGCAGGTCATCTGCAAGGAGATCGACGGCGTGAAGAACGAGCCGATCGAGCGGCTCACGGTCGACGTGCCCAATGAATTCGCCGGCAAGATCATCGAAATGACCGGTCTGCGGCGCGGCGAACTTATACAAATGGAGTCTCGCGGCAACCGCCAGATGCTCGACTTCTTCGTGCCGACCCGCGGTCTTATCGGCTTCCGCAGCCGTGCGCTCACCGCCAGTCAGGGCGAAGCGATCGTCGCCAGCGTGTTCGACCATTATGAACCGGTGAAAGGCTCCATTCCCAGCCGTCAAAACGGCGTTATGGTCAGCATGGCGCAGGGCAAAGCGATGCCATTCGCCATCGACGGGCTGCAGCAGCGCGGCGAATTCTTCATCGAGCCGGGCTTCGACTGCTACGAGGGCATGATCGTCGGTGAGAACTGCAAAGACGGCGACCTCGTGGTCAACGTACAGCGCGAGAAACAGCTCACCAACATGCGCGCCGCCGCCAACGACCGCAACATGAAGATCGAACCGGCGCGCAAGATGTCGCTTGAGCAGGCTCTTGAGTACATCGACGACGACGAACTGGTCGAGATCACCCCGGTCAACATCCGGCTTCGGAAGTTTTATCTCACCGAGCTGGAACGCCGCCGTCACCATGTGCAGGCTCTCAAAGATACCGAAAAACGTTGAATTTCGACACTTTTTTATAGATTATGGAGCACCCGCGCTTGATTTTTGACAAAAAACAAAGTCTATTAAGACGGGGATAAATATTTGCATTCCCGATGGATAACCGGTATTGTAATATTATAGATTCGGATTTATAAATAAGCGGATAGGGGTTCTCTCATGGGTAATCAATTTTTGGCCAAGTTGTTTTCGACCCACATCGGGATCGATCTCGGCACCGCTAACTGTCTTGTCTATGTGCGCGACAACGGCATCGTTCTCAACGAGCCGTCGGTCGTGGCGATCAAGGAAAGCACACGCGAAACCCTCGCCGTCGGCGCGGACGCCAAGAGCATGCTTGGCAAAACCCCGGGCAACATCCGGGCTATCCGTCCGATGAAAGACGGCGTGATCGCCGATTTCGAGATCACCGAGGAGATGCTTCGCTACTTCATTCAAAAGGCCATTCGCGCCGTGCCGTGGACCAAGCGTCTGCTGCACCCGAGGGTGTTGGTCGCAGTGCCTTCCGGCATTACCGAGGTGGAAAACCGTGCGGTAAAAGACAGTGCCAAGCGCGCCGGAGCCGGCGAAGTGGTGCTGGTCGAGGAGCCGATGGCCGCCGCGGTGGGCGTCGGTCTGCCGGTCGCCGAGCCGGCCGGCAGTATGATTATCGATATTGGCGGCGGCACGACCGAGGTGGCGGTTATATCGCTTTCGGGCATTGTGGCGGCCAAGAGCGTGAGGGTCGGTGGCGACGAGCTTGACGACGCGGTGGTGCAGCATCTGCGCAAGACCTACAATCTGATGGTAGGTCCGCTCTCGGCCGAGCAGATCAAGATCCGGCTCGGCAGCGCCTACCCGGTAAAAGACAACGAGGCCCTTGACGTCAAGGGATTGGATATGGTTTCCCGTGTGCCGAAAACGGTACGGGTGACGGCGGCCGAGATACGTCTTGCGCTGCAAGAGCCGATCACCACGATCGTCGAGGCGGTGAGAGCCACCCTCGAACGCTGTCCGCCGGATTTGGCAGCCGACCTGATCGACCGCGGCATCATGCTGGCGGGCGGCGGCGCGCTGCTCTGCGGATTGGACAAACTTATCACCGAAGAAACCGGTCTGCCGGTATTCGTTTCCGAAGAACCGCTCAACGCGGTCGCCAAAGGTACCGGCGTCATGCTGCAAGAAGACAGCATCTGGTCGGCATAGAAAGACATTATGAGTAAAATCGATTTGAGTAAACTGCGCCCGGTCGCGCTGGCAGACCGTCGTCTTTTCGACGAAAAGCTGGGTATCCTTGCCAGTCAAAGTTGCGAATGCTGTTTTCCCAATATTTTCATGTATCAGCAGCCTTACGGCATCGAATTTGTGGAAATCGAGGGTCGGCTGGTCGTTTTCGAGCGTGAAAGCCGCACGATTCACTACCCGATCGGCGAGTGGACCGGGCCGGAGTTGCTCAACGAGATCAGTTGCGCGTTTCGCGCCGCCGGGTTGACCGACGGCGGGATTTACGACGTGCCGGAGGATTTTCTCGACCGTCACGAAGACTGCGACCAATTTTTTGAGTTGGAGTTCGACGAGGGCGCGATCGATTATCTTTATTCGGTTGACAAGATTGCCACCTTTGCCGGCCCCAAGCTGCGCAAGAAACACAATCTGGTCAAGCAATTTCAGACCAATTGGCCGTACGCCGAGGTGCGCCGGATCGACAAAAACGAGATCGCCGCGGCGTCACATCTGGCCATCGAGCTTAACTCGCGGCTGGAACCTTGCGAATTTCTTGATGAAGAAGCTCTCGCACTCGAACGCGCCTGGAGCAATTTTGAGGAGCTGGGTCTGGGCGGCGTGATCCTTTACGCCGAGCCGGGTTTTCCGGTCGGGTTCTCGGTTTACAGCGTGCTGCCCTCCAATACGGTGGACGTGCATTTTGAAAAGGCCGATCATACCGTAAAAGGCGCGCCGCAGACGCTGACCTGGCAGCTGGCGATCGCATTGCGCGGCAAAGCCCGTTTCATGAACCGTGAGCAGGATATGAACGAGGAAACCTTGCGCCATGCCAAACGCTCGCTTGACCCGGAGCGTTTCTTCAAACGTTACTTTTTAAGATCGCTCTAATCGGCAGGAGACTTGACCATGGAGATACAGAAAGCACGCAGCGGTTCTACTCTGACATTTACCGTGATCGGCCGGCTTGACACCACCACGGCGCCTCAGTTTGAGACCGAGCTCAAGTCATCGCTGGAGGGTGTAAACGAGTTTGACATCGACCTGAATGCGGTCGATTATGTGTCGAGTGCCGGGTTGCGTGTGGTGCTTTTGGCGCAGAAGATGATGAATAAGCAAGGCTCCATGGTCGTGAAAAATGTGAGGCCGGAGGTGCTCGAAGTCTTCGAGATGACCGGGTTCACCTCAATCCTCAATATAAAATAACCTACATCAGCGGGGGGATGTCCTCATGAAAGAGATCACCGTTGACGCTGAGATTGGCAGCCTTGACCGGGTACTTGATTTTATCCGGCAGGAACTCAAAACCGCCGGGTGCGACGCCCGGGCGGAAATCCAGATAACCATTGCCGCCGAGGAGATATTCACCAATATCGCGCATTATGCCTACAACCCCAAACTGGGTCTGGCCACCGTGCGCTGCGCGGTTTCCGATCAGCCGTTGGAAGTAACACTGCAATTTCTCGACAACGGAGTGCCCTACAATCCGCTGGAAGCGGCCGATCCGGACATTACGGTTTCGGCGGAGCAGCGTGAAATCGGCGGGCTGGGTATTTTCATGGTTAAAAAGAGCATGGATTCAATCGACTACGCCTACCATGACGGCAAAAATATCCTCACGATCCGCAAGAACCTGCACCGCTGACGCGGCAGATCACCGGTCGGGGTTTTCTTCCTCGATCTTGGCGCATAAAATCCGGGTGGCCTCACCTATTACCTGAAGTTCGGCCGGGGTGCACCCCAAGAAGTAATGCTCGATATAGCGGTTGAGCCGTCCGTCAATGTGTTTGAGCAGACGGTTCGCCTTGTCGGTGGCCGTAATCCGCACGTTGCGGCGGTCGCTCGGCTCGTCGATGCGCTCAAGAAATCCCTGCTTGACCAGCTTGTTGACCAGTATGGAGGCTCCGGCCGAAGTCATACCGGTCACCTCCATGATCTTGCCCAGATTGCACGGCAGCGCAAAGCGTATCATCATCAGGTGAGTGAACTGGCTTTGCGGCAAAAGTTTTTCCGAATTGCGGCGGTCGTTTTCCAGAAAGAGCCGCCGCTTCAGTTCAAGCAGGCGGCACATCTTCCGAAATGATTCGACGCTTTGCCAATCCTTTTCCCGGTCATTGGCGGTTTCGGATCCCATTATTTGATTTCCTTGTATTCGTCGCTTATCATGTTGCCGACCGCGTCAAGCCGGTCGTTGCGGGGCTCGCGGTCGTCGTCAAGACAATACTGCTGGAAAAACATGTTTCCGACCCGGCTGGTCATGCCCTTGTTGACACCTTTGACGATCTTGCCGAGGTTCTCCTGTATCTGGGCTCCGGCGAAATCGTCGGGGTTGGAGTATTCGACCGAGGCGATCAGCACGAGCTGCGACTGTTTGATCGACTCCGACTCGGTCGAGAGGATCCGGCCCAGCACCGGGAGGTCTTTGAAGTAGGGCAGGCCGGTCGTGCTGCGCACCGACTCCGACTTGCGCAGGCCGCCGATCACAAAATCGCTGGCCTCGTAGCCGATCTGCACGGTGGTCGAAGTATCCGATTTGCTGGTACGGGCGGAGCCGTCGGAATTCCAGCCGATCAGCGAGATCGAACTCAAGTCGAATTTCACCTTGGCCGCCTGCCCGGTCACCACCGGAGTGATCTTGAGATCAAAACGGAAGCCGTTGGTCACCATCGGGTACTGAAGCCAGCCGTGCACGATGCCCGGTGACGACTTCATATAGTTGCCGTCGGTATTGTAGTAGGTGCCATTGACCACAGTGCCGTCCGCCTTGACATAGCCGGTAAGATATTGCGCCAGCTTGTCGGTGGCCAAATCGTTGCCGGTCAATTTGGCGGTGACGTCTCCGTAAATGTTGGTGCCGGTCTGCGTACCCATCATGCGCATGGTATAACCGGTGGCGGCCAGCACCGCATTGCTGCCGGCTTCGCGGTAGAGGTCGGTCAAGGTGCCGTAAGGCATAACTTTGGTGGCCGCTTCGCGCTGGATGGTGTCCGGATTGGGGTCGGTGTAGGTGAATTCGGTACAGGCCTCCGGGATCGACTTGGCTCCCGCCGTGTAGTAGGTGCGGTCATAGAAGAAGCCGGAGTTGACCTGAATCCCCGAAACCGCGCGGTTCTGCGCGACCAGCACGCCCTGCGCCAGACACTTGGCCTTGCCGATGGAAGTCATGAAGTCCAGATAACGGGTGTTCCACTTGGGATTGAAATTCCAGTAAGAGACCCGGTTGTTGCCGGTATCCTGCACGCCGCTGGCAAAGAAGGTGCCCCAGTTGCGGCTGGTGAAGGTGCCGGCCGAAAAAAGATCGACGCCCTCGTTATTTTTCCAACTCTGGAAATCGATACCGATACGGTCATCGTTTTCGGCATAAATCTCAAGCACCCGGTAGGTGATCTTGATCTCCGGGATCACCCGGTCGTATTTGCGCAGCAGGTCGCGGATCACGCCCCACTCCCAGCGGGGAGCGCGCACCAGCAGGGCGTTTAATTCGGCATCGACCAGAATGGTGCTCGGGCTGACCGCAAACTCCGGATCAAGGTCGGATGAACCGACCCTTATGAGCATGTCGCGCAGATTGGCGGCACGGCTGATGCGCGGGAAATACAAATAGGTGTCCGCGTCCGGAGCGTAAGTCAATCCGCTGCGGTCGAGCGCGGCGACAATGCTGTCAATCCCCCGCCCCTGATCGGAATCGTGAAAGCGGTACTCCTCGGCCGACACCAGCACCACGCCGGAGCCGTCGCTGAATTTCACCGCCGTCGCCTGAGCCGGGCTGGCGTTGACCGACTTGGCTCCCACCGCCGCCTCCAGATAGCCGCGCACCGCATAGGGGTCTGCCTTGGCCAGAACATAGGGCTTGGTGATGACGTACGGGTCGGTGTTGTCGCGTATGACCTTGACTTCGCGGGTGTTTTCGCGGACGTCGATCTTGAGCTGCGCCTGCACATTTGACGGGGCATAGCCCCCGGTAACGTCGTTGTTTACGACGCGCGGGGTGCCGGGTATCGCCTGCGGGGTGATGATCAGCCGCCGGGGTTGATCAATGTTGTCGTTGTTCACACGCACCGAAACCGGGATCGGGCGGATGTCGTCAGACTGGCTGTCGCTGTTGCAGCCGGCGGCAAGAGTCATGGCGGCGCAGGCGAATATCATAAGATTGAGTTTTTTCATTGGGGCGGCTCCTTGCTATTCCGCGTCTTTGCGGAACGGATTTTCGATCCGGCGTTTGATCTGGGTGGAAATACTGTTGTCGTCGTGGCGGCCGGCCTTGTTCGGATGCACCAGCGAGGCTTCGGCGGTGACGACGATGTAGGTTCTCTCCTTGATGCTGGTAACCGTGCTGAACAGATACTTGATGTACGGTATGCGGCAGAGAATCGGCAGACCGATGGTCTGTTCGACGTCGTATTCCTTCTCATATACGGCGAGAATCTTTTCTCCGCCGAACCCCAGAGTGGTGGCCCCGGAGAAAAGCGCGGAGTTGCTCAATTCGGCTCCGGTGTTGCCGCGTTCGACCACGTTCTTAAAGTAGAGCGAGTAGTTAAACAACACGCCGCCGTTGTTTTTGAGCTGTTTTTTCACATTGTAAAAGTTGACGTCGGAGGGGATGAATCCCTGCTTGTCCTCGGCTCGATCCGGGATCTGGAAACAGACAAACGGGTTTACGATCTGCGCCTCCAAAGCCGGGGGATCGGCATGTTTGTTGCCCTCTTCGTCTTCATAATAACTTTTGCCGACAAAGGTGCGGCCCAGCACGTTCTTGGCGATGTTCTGATACTCCGGAGTCATCGAAATACGGTAGATGCCGGGAGCGGTGTCCGGATTGCGCTCCTGATAGTCGCAAAGCTGGAAATACTCATCCTGAGTACGCACCGGAGTGTTTATCACGGTCAGCGAGGCGTTGGCGGCGATGTTGGCGTTGCCCGACTGCTGCAAACAGCGGATGAAGCTCATGTCGATCTGCGGCGCGGTAAAAAATCCGCCCAGCCCCCACGAGGCGGTGGCGGCATACTGTACGCCGTCGATCAGTTGATCGACCACCAGTTGGCCGGCATTGTAGCCGACGTTGAGCAGATTGACGCCGGGGCCGTTCTTCCAAGCCAGATAGTCAAAGCCCCAGTCTTTGAGGTCGCTGTCGCGCAGTTCGTAATAATTGAGCCGCAGATTTACCTGCGGAAGCGGGCGGTCGAGTTTTTCGACCCAGGAAAGGGTGTTTTTGGCGGCGGCGGTCTGGTCGCGCCAGAAGATGGTGTTGGTCTCGGCGTTGACGTAAGCTGCTCCC
>JAQVVK010000108.1 GCA_028698975.1 Victivallaceae bacterium | reverse complement strand
ACTTTAACCATGCGATCGTCGCGGTCGAATCGACCCCCGGAAGTTATATTCTGATG
This sequence comes from Victivallaceae bacterium, assembly GCA_028698975.1. Classification (GTDB taxonomy): domain Bacteria; phylum Verrucomicrobiota; class Lentisphaeria; order Victivallales; family Victivallaceae; genus Victivallis. The sequence goes on along the minus strand of JAQVVK010000108.1, from coordinate 7,198 downwards.
GACCCCACCAACGAGACCACCACCGAATTTTTGCCCGCCATGCTGGGCAATATGAGTTATCTGGTCGCGCGCCCCGAGGGTGAAACATTGCTGCGTTCGCCGGTCGTGCCGGCCGAGGCCAACCGCATGACGGTATCGACCACGGCCAAACTGCTGGCTTCGGGCGAACTGCGCGGCGCGACCGAATTCGGGTTCGGCGGTGTCAACGATACGATTTACCGCAACTTCTTCTCGTCGGGGCCGCGTGACGCGGCGCGGCAGTTCTTCGCCGCGATGGTGCGCCGCTGCATTCCGGGAGGCGAGCTTCTGGATTTCTCGCTGGAACCGGCCGATCTGCGCGACATGTCGCAGCCGCTCCGGGCGAAGATCACCTATACGGCGCGGGATTATGTGCCGGTCGGCGGCGGAGGTTTCCCGCTGGCCGCGCCGCTCTTCGGCGACCGGGTGGGGGCTTCGGCGTTTGTGCTGCGCGGCGCGACCGGTTTGCTGCACCGCAAATACCCGCTTCAGCTTTTTTCGACGACCTCCGGGGTGGAGACCTTCTCCATGGAGTTGCCGGCTGCGCTTGCGGTGGAGGGGCTGCCTGATCGTGAAGAAGCGGATTTGCCCGGAGTGGCCGCGTTTCGTTCCGGGCTTGAGTGCCATGAGCGGACGTTTTCGGGGCGACGCGAATTTGAAACATCGACGGTCGAACTTACGCCGGGCGATTACAATGTACTCAAAGCCATGTTGTGCCGCAAGGATTTTGCCGACCGCCATGCGGCGGCGGTGGCCTCTTTTGATTATTCGGCGGTGAAACCGGCTGATTTGAGGCGGGAATTTCCCGATTCCGATCTGCTGGTGTTGTCGGCCGATCGTCAGGTGTCGCTCAAAGACAGTCACAGTTGGAGCGAGAGATACAAGACCGTTTCCCGCATTTTGACTTACGCCGGCATGAAAGAAATGTCCGAAGTCAAGGTGCCGTTTGAGGATGGCCGCGAAACGGTCGGGTTATCCGCCCGCGTTACCATGCCCGACGGCCGGGTGATGGAAACCCGGCCCGAAGATGTCAAAGTGGTCGATCTGCCGGTCGATGGCGCGGCGGCCCGTTATCCGCTTAAGAAGCAGGCGGTTTTGCCGTTGCCGGGAGCGGCGGTCGGGGCGACGGTGGAGGTGGAGTTGACCAGAAGCACTTCCATGCAGCCATTCTTTCACATTGACGAACCATTTGCTTCGCGGGAAGCGGTGTTGAAGAAGAAATTGACTGTCGAGTGCCCGTCCGCCGCCGTCGCCGCCGGGCTGCGCTGTCAGGAGCCGCCTCCGCAGGTCGGATTTTCCCGGACGGAGCATGGGGGTGTTCATCGTTTCGAGTGGAGTGCACGCAATCTTCCCGTCGTGCGCTCCGAAGCCGGGCAGCCGCCGGATCGCATGTTCATGCCGTCGGTATCGGTTACGCATGGAAATCTGAAGATGTATGCCGCCGAACTCAATGCCGCGCTGAAAAAAGCCGCCGCCGATCAGCCGGAAACCATAAAGAAGGCGCAAATTTTCAAATTGAATTTCGCATCGACAAAGCCGGATGCCGAATGGTTCGGCAAACGTTTGCGGAGAATCCGGGACTTTGTGGCCGACGGGATAATTTCCGCAGGCCCGGCTTTCAACACCATGCCGCTGGATCGGATTTTCCCGGCCGACCGCACTCTGGCCGACGGCAGCGGCAATTCGGCGGACAAGGCGGTGCTGCTGGCCGCCATTCTGAACGAACTCGGAATTGAGACCCGCTTTGTGGCGGCATCCGGCATGGGGGCCGACGCCGCGGCGCAGATGTCGTTTGCGCGTCAGCCCGGCAACTATTTTGACCATATTCTGGTTTACCTTCCAGAACACCGCATTTATCTGAATGACAGATCAAAGTACGCCCCACCCGGCGTTACCGCGTCGGAGGGGCGCATCGGGCTGGATTTGGAGACCGGTGCGTTGTTGACGGTGACGCCGCCCCGGCAGTTTGCCACCCGCGACCGCACCAACTTTTCGATCAAGTTAAAGGACAACGGTTCGGCGGAGATCGAGGTAGTCCGGCGGGTGACCGGGCGGGCAATGGAAGCGGCCAATCACATGTTTTCGCAGTTCACGCCGGAACTCCGTCGCCGCCATTTCGACGCGCTGGCCGGCGGATTCTCGCAGGCCGCCCGCATCAGCGGGGAGCCGCAGACCGATTTTACCGGCAATACCGGTACGATCACATACCGTGTGGCGGTGCCGGATTTTGCCGCACGGACCGGTGATTTTATGGAGTTTATGCTTCCTGGGTTCGATCAGTTGCTGGCGCGACTGGGCGCGATCTCGACCGACCGCAAGACGCCATACCGCCGCAACGAGGCGGTTCGGCTCGAAAAAAGCTATGACATTGATTTTCCCGACGGTTATACGATGGTTGACCGCCGGCCGTTGCGAAGTGACTTCGGCGTTGCCGGTTCGGCCCGCAAGAGCGAGAGCTGCCGCCGGGAAAGCGACCAGGCCCGAATTGAGATCGAGCTTGATCTGCCGGTGGAAACTGTTCAGCCCGGTGATTATTCGCGTCTGGTGCAGTTGCAGCGCGAACTTGCCGCGCCGTCGGCCGGCCGGGTGGTTTTTGAAAAGAAACAAAAATAAACAGGTGTTATATGCTTGAAGTAATCACATTGCCGGTCGGCTTGCTTGAGACCAATTGTTATCTTGTCTTTGACCCGGAAGACGCGATCCTGCGGGTGATTGACCCCGGAGCCGAAGCCGGCCGGGTGATCGAGGCGGCCAAAGGCTTCGACGCCAAGCATATCGAACTGCTTTTGACGCACGGCCACGTCGATCATATTTCCGCCGCGTATCAGGTGGCGGAGGCGTTGGGGGTAAAGACCGCGTTTCTGGCCGCCGCCGACCACCGGTTGTATCGCAGCAAAGAAAACAATCTTGCGCCGTATGTTCCCGCCGCCGAAAAACTCCCCGAGGTCACCTCCGAACTCGACGACCCTGCGGTTACGCTTTTGGAGTTGCCCGGGCATACGCCGGGCAGCGTCGGATTTCTTTTTGCCGCCGCCAAAAAGCTGTTTGTCGGCGACACGGTTTTTGCCGGGGCGGTCGGCCGTACCGATCTTCCCGGAGGCAGTTACACGATGCTTTGCGCCAGTTTGAAACAAGTTTTTTTGCCGCTGGCCGACGACATTGAAGTTTATCCGGGGCACGGCCCCGCCACTACGGTGGGGCGCGAACGCGCCACCAATCCATATTTGAAAGAGTTATGACTATGAAGAATGGAGAGATCATCGCCAATACCCGGATTCAGGGCGATTACTACCGGGTGGTGTTTCACGCGCCGGAAATCGCCGCTTCCGCGCAGGCCGGCCAGTTTGTGCATGTCCGCATATCCGACCGGCTCGACCGGGTGCTTCGCCGCCCGTTCAGCATACATCGGGTCGAAGCCGATGGTTCGCTTGAGGTGGTGTATAAAACCGTGGGAGCCGGTACCCGCGAACTCGCGCAGTTGAGGCCGGGTACGGTCTGCGATCTGCTGGGACCGCAGGGACGCTCCTTTACCACTCCCGGCGACGATGTGGTGCCGGTGCTGGTCGCCGGAGGATACGGAGCCGCCGCCACCTACATGATGACCCGGCAGGCCGTCCCCAAAGGAGTGCTTCTGCTGGGTGCGCGCTCCAAAGCCGACGTTATTCTGGTTGACGAATACCGCGCCGCCGGATACGATGTGAGAATATCCACCGATGACGGTTCGCTGGGGGGCAAAGGGCGGGTCACCGAGCTGATCGACGGAGTCTTGCATGATTTCGCCGGCCGGAAACTGCGCTTCTACGGCTGCGGGCCGTTCCCCATGCTGATGGCTTTGGCGAAAGAACTGCGCCGGACGGGGCAGGGGGGCGAGTTAAGTATCGATCATGTGATGTGTTGCGGCGTCGGAGCCTGTTTCGCCTGCGTGGTCAAAGTAAAGGCCGATACTCCGGAGGGGTGGCGTTACGCCCGGGCATGTTCCGAGGGGCCGGTGTTTGATCTTGAAGATGTTTATGTGGAGTAGATAAAATGGCCGATCTTACCTGCAATTTGGGCAAATTCACTTTGAAAAACCCGGTCATGACCGCTTCCGGCACTTTTGGCTACGGTTATGAGTACAGCCACTTCTACGATCTCGCCCGGCTGGGCGCGGTGGTGGTCAAGGGCATCCGCATGACGCCGTCGCACGGCAACCCGACGCCCCGAGTGGCCGAGGTCACCGGCGGCATGCTCAACGCGATCGGACTTCAGGGGCCGGGGCTGGATGGTTTTCTGCATGGCGAACACTATTTGCCGTTTCTGCGCAAGAGCGGTGCGGCGGTGATCGTCAACATCTGGGGCACCACGATAGCGGAATACGGTGAAGTCGCCGCCGGACTGGAGGCCGACAAGGCCGGTATCGTCGCGCTGGAAATAAATATATCCTGTCCCAACGTCAAGGCCGGCGGCGTCGCTTTCGGCACCGACCCGGAGCTGGCGCAGAAGGTGGTTGCCACGGTGCGCAAGGCGACGACGCTTCCGGTCATAACCAAGTTAAGTCCCAACGTATCCCGCATTGGCGACTTCGCGCGGGCGGTCGAGGCGGCCGGCAGCGACGCGGTTTCGCTTATCAATACAATAACCGGCATGTCGATCGACATCGAGACCCGCCGCCCCCGCATTGCCAATCGCACCGGAGGATTGTCCGGGCCGGCGGTCAAACCGATTGCGGTGCGTATGGTTTGCGAGGCGGCGCAGGCGGTAAAGATCCCGGTGATCGGCATGGGCGGAATCATGAACGCCGCCGATGCGATTGAATTTTTGATCGCCGGAGCGAGCGCGGTGGCGGTCGGCACGGCCAATTTCACCGATCCCTATGCTCCAGTTAAGATAATCGACGGCATTGATGACTGGCTTGACCGCCACGGCTGCAAAACGGCGGCGGAGATCGTCGGGAGTTTGCGCTGAAATGGATGACTGTCAGGTGGTTTGGAGTGTTTCCGATGTCAATCGCGCCATGCGGGAGATCGTCGAGGGCAGTCTGTTGCCGTTTTGGCTGCGGGGCGAGGTGGGCAGTCTCACGCTGCACCGCTCCGGGCACGCCTATTTTTCGCTGAAAGACGCGCATTCGCAGATAAGGATTGTATATTTTAACGGAGCGGCGGCGATGGCGCGGCTTGGCATTGCCAACGGTTCGCTCATCGAGGCGTTCGGTAATTTGACGGTTTATGAGGCTCGCGGCGAATACCAGTTTGGCGTAAAAGAGCTGCGACCGGCCGGGCAGGGGGAGCTTCAACGGCGGTTTGAGGAGCTTAAAAACAAATTGGCCGCCGAGGGGTTGTTTGAGCCGTCGCGCAAGAAGCCGATTCCCATGCTGCCAGCTCACATCGGGGTGGTGACCAGTCCGACCGGAGCGGCCATTTGCGATTTTTTGAACATAATCGACCGCCGTTTCCCCAACGTCAACGTCCGCATATATCCCTGTCAGGTACAGGGCAGTGCGGCGGCGGCGCAGGTGGCGGCCGGGGTGGATTTCTTCAACCGGGCGGGCGGGGTCGACGTTATTGTGGTGACTCGCGGCGGCGGCAGTATGGAAGATTTGTGGTGTTTCAACGAGGAAATAATCGCCCGTTCGATTGCGGCCAGTCATATACCGGTCATCAGCGCGGTCGGCCATGAGATAGATTTCACCATCTGCGATTTCGCCGCTGATTTGCGGGTGCCTACGCCGTCGGCGGCGGCCGAGCTGGTGATCGGCAAGCGAGAGGAACTTGCCGAAAAACTCGCACGGTTGAGCAAGGATCTTGATAACTCGCTTATGTTGTTGTTGACGCGTTGCCGGGCGCGTTTCGACCGGGCGGCCGGCAGTTTTGTTTTTCGCGAACCGCGCCATTTGGTTGAAATGCGGCGACAGCAGCTTGACGAGCTGGAAAACCGTATCGGCACATCGGCGCGGCGCGGTGCCGATGCCGGGCTGGCCAAACTGGATAAATTGGCGGCGACACTTGAAACGCTTAATCCGGCCCGGCAGCTTGAGCGCGGGTATGCGATTCTGTTTGACCCGGCGGAAAACAAGCCGGTAACCTCCTGCCGCCAGCCCAAAGGGAAAAGGCTGTCGGCCCGGCTGGCCGATGGATCGGTCGATGTGGAAGTCATATAGGTATATATAAGCAATGGATTTTCTTTCAGAGGTGACGCTTCTTCAATGGAGCATATTGATTGCCAGTGCCCTGCTTGTCGGGATCAACAAAACCGCGCTTCCGGGGATTGGGGTGCTGCCGGTGGTGTTGCTGGCGCAGTTTTTTGAAACGCGGCTCTCCACCGGGCTGCAGTTGATAATGCTGGCGGCCACCGATTTGGTGGCGGTATGTTATTACCGGCGGCATGCCGACTGGCGCATTGTGGGGCGTTTGATGCCATTTGCGCTGTGCGGTCTCGGTTTGGGGGTAGTGACGCTGCTGTTTATTTCGAGCGAGGCGATGAAGCCGGCGATCGGTCTGGTGGTGCTGGGGTTGATGGCACTAAATGTGGTGCGTAAGCGTATGTCGCCCGAAAATCTGCCGTCCGGGCTGGTTATTGCGGGCATTTGCGGAGTGCTGTTGGGGTTCACCACCCAGATCGCCAATGCGGCGGGACCGGTGGCGGCGATCTATTTTCTGGCGTTGCGTCTGCCCAAAGACAAATATATGGGATGCAATGCGTGGACTTTCCTTTTGATCAACTGGATCAAGTTGCCGATTTTCATCGGCGAGGGGCGTATAACCTTTGAGGCATTGAAGATTGATGCGCTTATGATACCGTTCCTGTTGCTGGGGGCGTGGGCGGGGGTGAAGCTGCTGCCGAAGATGCCGCAGCGGATTTTTGAGCTGGTTATAGAAGTGCTTATCTTTATTTCGGCGGTTCGTCTGGTGGTTGATTTCTTCATATAAGGCGAAAAATGCGGCGTTTTGGCCGAATAAAACGGGATTTTTCGATAAAAAACCAAGAAAACCTCATATTTGAGCTTGCAAAAAGTCAAAAGAGGTGTATTTTAAGTCTCCGTTGCGCGTCATCCGGGGCGCGGGTTGATTGAACTGGTTGATCGAAACATCCGAGCATAAAAAAGTGAAAAACTTTTGAAACTTGACTTGAAAAGAGATTGATCCGTGATATATTAGAACCCGTTGCGCTTCTCATGGAGCGATCGACAGAGGCTGGTTGAAAA
>JAQVVK010000107.1 GCA_028698975.1 Victivallaceae bacterium | reverse complement strand
GTCTCCCAACTTGGAACGCTCATCCGCCAACGACTGCATCTTTACTTTGAACGTGAAACCGCCAATGTTGAAGTCATTGATGTAAAAACTCGCCAGCTTGCTCTGCAATGTCGAGAATATCCGGCTGATCGGTATATTCAACGCCTCCGCCTTACTGCGGTCAAGCTCCAACTCCAACTGCGGAGTCCCCGCGTCAAATGCACTGAATGCGTACATTATATCGGGGTATTCCGCCTTGTTGTTAAGCGCGTAAAGCAGCTTGCCCACCGCCCCCGCCAACTGCTGCGGCGTTTGCGCGCCAAGTGCCTGAAGCGCAAATGTCTCGTCGTTACTGGCTCCCAAACCCATGATCGCCGGCGGCTGGAACACATTTACCTTTGCCTGCGGAATCATCTTCGCCTTGGCAATGATCGCCTGATTGATCGCCGATATCTGGAGTTCCGGCGTTTTGCGTTGATCCCACGGGGTCAGGCGCACCACCGCCAAACCCAAATTCTCACCGGTTCCTCCGATGAACGAAAAACCAGTCACCTGAATCACGTCCTGCACCCCGGGGATGTCTTTCAACACCTTATAGAAGTTGTCCATCACCCGATTTGTACGGTGCATCGCCGCCCCGGGAGGCAACTCCACCGCACACAAGAGCGCACCTTTGTCTTCCGCCGGCAGAAACTCCATGTTGAGTTTATTATAAAACCAAACATTGGCCGCCAGCACGCCGCCGATCAGAAGCAGCGTAAGCAACACACGACGCGCCAGTATACGGGAAAACCACAAATATATCGTTCGCGATTTTTCCAGCCCGACGTTGAACCCGCGAAACACCCAGTTGACGCGCGCCGCGTCCCGCGGACGCAGCAGCAGACGACACAGTGCCGGGCTGAGCGTCATCGCGTTCAGCGTCGAGAGGCACAGCGCAATGCACATCGTTACCGAGAACTGGAGATAAATCGTGCCGACCATGCCTCCGTAAAATGCCACCGGTGCATAGATCGCCACCGTCACCAGCGTCGTGGCTATGATCGCCCCCGTGATCTGGCGCATGCCCTTTTCGATCGCTTCCTTCGGAGGAAGGTGCTCCTCGTCGATAATGCGCGAACAGTTTTCCACCACCACGATCGCGTCGTCCACCAGCGAACCGATCACCAGTATCAATGCGAACATTGTCAGCAAGTTGGCCGAATAACCCAGCGGCACGAGAAAGATGAATGTGCCGATCAGCGATACCGGTATGGTGAGGGCCGGTATAAGTGTCGCCCGCCAGTCCTGCAAAAACAAATAGGTGATGCCGACGACCAAAAGCAACGTCACAATCAGCGTCACCACGATTTCGCTCATGGTTATGCGGATGTATTCGGTCGGGTCGTAGCCGATGGTGTATGACACTCCGTCAGGAAAATATTTCGAAAGTTCGGCCAGCTTGTTATTTACCGCGTCAACCACATCAAGCGCGTTCGCATCGGTGTTGCGGTAGATGCCCATGGCCAGCGTGTCTCGCCCGTTGAACGCACTCGATACATTGTAATATTCGGCCCCAAGCTCTATTTTGGCGACGTCGCGCAGGCGCGTGATCTCACCCTCGCTCCCGACCTTGATGACAACGTCTCTAAATTCGTCCACGGTCGAGAGTCGCCCCTTGGCGTTGACTTTAAGCTGTATATAGTCATTGCTGCTCTCCGACCCGACTGTACCGGCCGCCGCCTGAATGTTTTGCGTTTTGATGGCGGTCGCCACCTCATCCGGCGTGATTTTCAATGCCGACATGCGCAATGGATCAAGCCAGATTCGCATGCTGTAATTGCGTTCGCCCATCACCGAAACTTCACTCACGCCGTCGATACGGGCGATTTCGTCGCGTACATTCATACGCAGAAAGTTGGAGAGTTCCAGCGGGTTAAGTTTGCTGCCATCGGTCGAAAAAGCATACATGGCCAGCATGTCGCTGCTGCGTTTTTTTACGTTGATGCCGTAGGCCTTTACCTCGGACGGCAGTGACGGCTCGGCACGGCTTACCGCATTTTGCACGTTGACCTGCGCTATGTCGGTATCGGTGCCGGATTTGAACGTTATCGAAAGCTGGTATGATCCGGAGTTATCCGACTGGGAGGAAAAGTACAACATATCCTCCAACCCGTTCATCTCGCTCTCGATCACCGAGGCTACCGTGTCGGAGATCACCTGCGCGCTGGCTCCGGGATAGGACGCCGAGACCATGATCTGCGGCGGCGCGATTTCAGGGTATTCGGCCACCGGTATGCCGATGATGCAAAGTCCGCCCAGCAGCGTGATAACAATAGATGTGACGATAGCCAGCTTGGGGCGATCGATGAAAATCTGTGAAAACATGGCCCGGCTCCTTATTTCTCTTCCGGCACCGGTATGACGGTCGCGCCCGGTCGCGCCTTGTGTGTGCCGTCAACGATCACCGTTTCGCCGTCTTTTATGCCGCTGGTTATGATCTGGTAACTGCCGGCCACCCCGCCCAGCTCCACATTGCGCCGTGAAACCGTGTTTTTGTCGTCGAGCACATAAACGTAATTATTTTTTCCGTCGGTGAGCACCGCCGAAAGTTTGACCGCCGGAAGTTTGCGGCTGGCGGTGTTGGCCAGCTCCACCTTGACCAGGCCGCCCGGGATCAGGCGGCATTCCGGATTGGCGAAGTTCGCCCAAATACGCAGCGTGCCGGTGGTCGAGTTGACCTTGTTGTCGATCATGGCGACATGACCTTGGACCGGGTAAACCGAGCCGTCGCCAAGCTCAATGGAAACCGTCGCGTTTTTCTTGACATCGTCGAAGTTGCCAAACAGCTTGTAATAGTCGTTTTCACTGATGGCAAACGAAACCTGGATCGGGTCCTGCTGCACTATCGTAGCGAGTTTGTCGCTGGTAAGCTGTACATAGTTGCCGCAGGAATAGGTCGCTCGGCCGATGCGGCCGGAAATCGGCGCGTATATTTTGGTATGATTGAGATCGTCTTCGAGTTCGATCAGGCAGGCTTTGGCGTATTCCAGCTTGGCGGTGGTGACCCGCCAGGTGGATTCGGCCTGCTCGTATACGCTCTTGGCGACGGCATTGGTGCCGACCAGCGACTTCTGACGCTCGAAATCGGCGTAATCATACTTTAACGCGGCCTCGTATTGTTCGCAGGTGGCCTTGGCCGCCTTGACCTTGGCGGAATACGATGTGTCTTCGATGGTGAAAAGAAGTTCGCCCGCTTTGACGAAATCCCCCTCCGTGAAATTGAACGCGGTAATATTACCGGCTACCCGGGCCCTGAGATCGACTTCGTTGAGGGCCTCGATGTGGCCTATATACTTGTGCGGCACCGTCTCGGGTATAAGCTGCGCCTGTGCGGTGACGACATATTCCGGGGCCGGCCCGGCTTTGGGTGCTCCGGCGAGCAACGCAGGATATAACGCCACGGCCAGCGAAACGGGTGCCAATCTGCAAAGGAAATTATTCATATCTTAAGTTCTCCAAATGTTTCTGCAAATAATTATGCATAGTTGTAATATACTACATTATTTTTGTTTTGCAAATCCGAATTAAACAGCTTTCCTGAATTGTTTTGATTGTTGGCCGGTATGCATAAGCGAAATCTTTTTTTGTCTCTTGACAAACGTGTATTTCGGAGTTATATTCTTCTCTTATGATAAGATCGATTAAAATATTGATGCTGGCTTTGGTGGTGGCGGTCGTTTGGCCGTCGCCTAAAGCGGAGGCTTTCGACCCGGTGACCATTGCAATTCTCGCCCCGGTGGCGATGAGGGTGGCAAAGGTCGCCAGCCCGTATATTATCCGCGGGTTGCTCAACTCGGGCAAATGTATGCTCAAGATGGGCAAGGACGTCTTGGAGTTCTTCTATTTCCCGATGGGGATTTGCCAGATGTCTTTCGGTTGGCCGTGGAATGGCTTCCGCCCCGGATTGCGCAACGTTATCAAGGGGTGCATTGCCCCCGGCAAACTGGTTTTTCACTCGCTGCTGCTGCCGGTCTATATGATCGGTATTGAGTTGAACATATAGAACGGCTTGTATAGGAGTATTGTGCCTTGACGCCGGAAGAAGAAAACGCCGAATCCGCCAAACCTCCATTGTACGCGCCTCCCAAAGCGCGGCGTGGCGGGCTGTCGCTGCGCAAACGCGGCGAACGTTATGCTATGCTCAAAGACTGGTATGGCAAAGAATACGCCAATACCGAAATCTCCGCTCATACCGCCAAGGCGGTTTCGGTTGCCGAACTAATTGAAAACCAGTGTGCCGAGGCGATGGGCGGCCAGACTGCCGTCTGGCTTGAGATTTCCACCCACTGGCTCAGTATTGCCGGAGCGCAGTTCGCCCGGCTGGCGACGCCGGCCGGGTTGGACGGCGGCACGTTGCTGCTCGAAGTGCGTCATCCCCTGATAATTCGTGAATTGGCCGGTTCGACCGACCTTATTCTTGACCGTGTCCGCTCCTGTGTCAAGGGCGGCCGGGTTTGTACGGAAATCAAATTAGTCCCGTCCGGACGGGGCAGGAGATGAATTTATGAGTTGGACCGGGGTATTGACCGGGGGCGCGCTCGGCGCACTGCTGGGCGGACCGTTGGGAGCACTGGTGGGCGCGGCGATCGGCCACCTTGCCACCAGTGACGCGACCAAAAACAACGCCGCCGACGGCGAAGGAGACGCTCCGGCCATCGGGGAAAAGCAGGCGGTGTTTATTGTTGCATTGTTTTCGACGCTGGCCAAACTTGCGATCGCCGACGGCGAACTTTGCCGCTCCGAAGTCGATGTGGTCAGAAGTTTCATCGACCACAACTTCCGGCCGGAACAGCGCGAATTTGTCAACCGGATATTTGAAACCGCCCTTGACGACGGTGAACCTTATGCGTCGTATATCGACCAGATGAACGTGTTTTGCGGCGACGACCGCGAATTCAAACAGCGTTTTCTCGGCGTGTTGTGCGAGCTTGCTCAGGCGGATGGGGTCATTCACCCCGGAGAACGTGAAATATTGCTTTACGCCGAACAGGTCTTTTCGCTGAACGGTTATGTCGACACCTTCTTCGGATACGGTCCGGCGTCGGCTCACGACCGGGCGGCGGAGTCGCTCGACGTCTGCTACGATATACTCGGTTGTACCGAGGCCGCCTCGGACAGCGAAGTAAAGACCGCCTACCGGCGTAAAAGCCGCGATTTTCACCCCGACCGGCTGCGTTCCAAAGGTCTGCCCGATGAATTGGTCAGCTTTGGCGAAAAAGAGATGCAGCGCATCAATCTGGCCTACGACACCGTGCGTCGGGCGAGGGGGATGGCAAAATGAGGGCGGCGACCCGCGCTTGCGATCACTTCGGGGCGGAGACGCAAATATGAAGTTACGGCTTCTTTCTATTGCGGTGACGGCACTCATGACCTGCCAGCTTGCGGGTGAAGTCTATCTCTTGCGCCCGACCGGAGGATTCTTTGGCGGAGACCGTTCCGGCGGACTGGTGCTGTTTGAGCAAAGTATGACCGTGAACGGCGTTGCCATGCGGCTGGAAGTCGCCCGATACGATCTGCCGTGGGCTGAACTTCTGGCCGGAGCGCGGCGCGGCGGCCGGGTCGATACGTTTGGTGACACCGCACGGGTGGTTTTGCCGCCGGTCGGCGGCTGGACGGAAAGACTGTTGCTGGTCGGCGGCCCGTCGGCCCGTTCGACGGTGGTGTTTCGAATTTCCACCCCCGAAAATTTCTCGTCGGCGCGCCCGGTTTGGCCGGGAGTGCTTCCGGCTTTGCCGTTTGGAGCCGAGCCGGTAAAGGTGATCGAATTTGCGAACGGAGTGGTTTACGGTTCTTTTCGTCTGCCCGGCTGTGCCGCCGCCGACGAACTGCGTGAACTGGCCGATCGACTCACATTAAGCGGCTGGAAAGCCTTGGGCAATGAGGGCGCGCCCGGAATCGACGGCCGCGGTGACCTTTTCATAAACAGTTCGACCGGGCGGATATTGTGGTGCGCCTTCAACGACGACGGCGGCGTTTTTCGCATGAAATAACCGGCGGCACGACTTGTGTTGCTGCCGCAAGCCGTTCTCTCCGGCCGCCCGAGCCGCTTATTTTGAATTGATGAATTTCTCGCCCGGCCTTGCCGCCTTCTGGTCTGCGCCGGACTCCGCAACATCGCCCGTCTGATAGAACTCGATGTGAAACGTCACCGGCCCGGTCAGCTTCACCCGGTGAAAACGCTCTGGCCAAATCACCACCGGGTGGCCGGGCGCGGCGTCCAAGGTTTCGCCGGTGTCAAGCCAGACAAATTGCAAAGCCCCCGACTCCACTACCAGCAGGCCGGTTTTGCCGCGTGGAGCCAGATGCTTATTTAGTATTGGCTCCGGTACGGTTTGCCCGTTGAAGAGCGGGGTGGCAGCGGAGAACTCGGCTCCGGTTGGCATTGCGGCATTTTGGTAATTCATGGTTATCCCCCGTCAAGACAGATCGTTGTTGTTGTGTGCATCGTCTGCCGAACTGATCCAGGTCACGATGTCGGAAAGTTGCTGGCGGGTCTTGGGGCGCGGTTCTTTTTTGCGATAACCGAAGGCTACCGCGTAAGCCAAGGTGTATTTTTGCGGGTCCATATTGATTTTTTCGGCCAGCTCGCGGTCGATCTCACGGCGGTAAAATCCCTCCATCGGGCAGCTGTCTATGCCGAGCATGGCTGCGACGGTCATCATATTGGCCAGCGCGATGTAGGTCTGATGAATAGACCAATCGGTCATGGCGCGCTCCGAACCGAGCAGTTCAAAATCGTGCTCCTGAAAATGCTTCACAAAAACTTTGCGCTGTTCGAGCACGTCCGGCGGCAGTTGCTCGACGTCGCGCATGATGTGTTCCAGATAGGGGCGGTCGTAACGCATGAACCAACCCTTGCGCGCCAGCGTCAGCACCAGATGGCTTGCGGTCGGAAACTGCCGCGTGCCGCCCCAGAACACGGGGACAAGTTCTTCGCGCAGTTTGGTGTCCTGCACCACCACGAAATGCCACGGTTCGAAGCCGAACGAGCTTGGCGACAACCGGCCCGCTTCCAGAATACAGGCGAAGTTTTCCTCGGAAATTTTTCGGGTTTCGTCAAATTCCTTGCAGGCGTGGCGAAACTGAAATGTGCGAATGATCTCGGCAATCTTCATAACATCCTCCTATGATAAATTTCCACTTCGATGCCGAGAAAAACTCAATTTTTTACGAGTTTGAATTGAGTAAAGTCCTCAAACATCCAATTGTTTTTTAATGTTCTATACACGATATCGAGGAATTTGCGC
>JAQVVK010000106.1 GCA_028698975.1 Victivallaceae bacterium | reverse complement strand
TACCGTGGCGTCGGGATTCTCCTTGAGCAGTTTGTCGAAATCCGCCTGACCGAGCACGCCGAGCGTGGCCCGCCGCATGCTTTCGGCGGAGCAGCGGCAATGAAAACGCGGCGTCGGCGCGGCAAAGACCTGATGAACGCCTTTTTCGCCGGTGACAAAATTCAACAGCGTTTCGACGCCGTCCGCATCGGCCACCCCGGCTAAAAGCTCGCGCCCCGCCGGAGAAACCAGTCGGTTGCGAACCTGATCGAATCCGGCAAGATCGCACCCCGGCAAAGCCTGGATCAACATGCCTTTGGCACTGGCGACCGGAAATTCAATATCCGGCCTGAATTCGATTTGGGTCTGCATCGCGCTTTCGACCTGATCGCTGACCGAGAGAAAATAACACAACGCCTCGGAGGGAAGCACAAATGCGCTGCGGCTTTCACCGCTGTGAAGCACGCGCCCCGCCGCATCGCAGCGGGTCATGCGCACTCTGGCGTTGTCACCGCAAGCCGCGTCAACCGATGCGCCCCCGGCTTCAACAATATGCGCACAGGCGACAAAACCGCGCACGTTTCCAGTCGAATCCACTTCAAAAATCAAATTGCCGGCGGCGGATTTCTCCGGGTAGTCGATCCGCACCGAGTAGCGATCGCCCTCGTCAAGCTGGCATGACAGCAGCGCGGCCGAGATCATGCCGTCGGCCAGCAGCCGCCCGGCCACCGGGTCGCAGTCATGCCGCACGATCGCCTCGGCGGCAAGTTCACGCATGGAGCCGGCGGCGGCCCTTATCGGCAACGCCCCGCCGGACACTGATCTAAAAAGAAAGTCTTTCATACAACCTAAACAAATGCGCTGTCAATAGTTACAGAAATCACCACCCGATGGTCGCGGCGACGCAGGGCAAGTTCCAGCTCGCGCCGCAGCTCGGTGTTGGTGCGCGGAAATTCACGAGGCACCAGCAGACTGAACCTCAAATGAATGTAACGACGGGTGTTGGTCATGCGGAAATCATAAAGTTTAAGTCTTTTGTCGATCGCTTCGGCGGCGGTCACCGCCGCCAGCCGCCACTCCTTATAATTGGAGTCGTTGCGGTCAAACGGGTCGCAGTGAAGCGTAAGTTTGACCGGCAGAGTGCGCTCGACTTCAGTTTCGGTACGCTCCAATGAGTCGTGTATCGCCACCGGGTCGCAATCGGAATTTACTTCGGCATGCGCCGACGCAAAATAACGCCCCGGCCCGTAGTTGTGGATTATCAGGTCGTGCACGCCGCAAATATCGGGGTTGCCGAGCATAATGCGCTCCATTTCGTTGACAAGCGACGCATCGGGCGGCTCGCCGATCAGAGGGCTGATGGTATCGCGAATCACGCCAATGCCGCCCCAGACCACGACCCCGGCCACGATCAACCCGGTATAGCCGTCGATCGGAATACCGGTTGAAATCTGCCACAGCAACGACAACACCACGGCGGACGTGGTCAATATGTCGCTGAAACTGTCAAACGCCGTAGCGCGCAGAACTTCCGAATCGATACGACGGCCGATCGCCTTGAAAAACAAAAACATCCAAAACTTGACCGGCACCGCCGCGCCCAGCAGCAAGACCCCGCCCAGCGAAACATCGATCTCCACCGGATGGATAATGCGGGAAACCGCTCCTTTGAGAAAATCCAACCCCACCGCGCCGATAATCACCCCGACCACCAGACCGGCCACATACTCAATGCGGCCGTGGCCAAACGGGTGCTCGTCGTCGGCCGGCTTGGCCGACAGCCGGAAGCCGATCAGCGTCACCACCGACGAACCGGCATCCGACAAGTTATTGAAGGCGTCGGCCATCACCGCGATACTGCCGGTGACGATGCCGACGGCCAGTTTGACCATAAACAGACCGATATTGCAAAACACCCCGACCCCGCCGGCCAACTCGCCGTAACGGCGGCGCACCAGCGGGTCGGAGGTCTTATCGGGTTCGCGGACGAACCCTTTTATCAGCAAACCGGTCAGCATAAAGTCATCAGTTCTCGGCCACCACGGCGACCTTGATGCCTTTCATCTGCACGTTGACTTCCAGCGCCTCGCCGATCTGCGAAAGCGGGAAGTGATGGGTCACGAGCTTTTCGAGATTGAGGCCGATACCGGCGGCGCGGCGCAGAAACGCGAAAGCGATCGGGTAATCCTGCGGGGCATAGACCCACGAACCGACCGCGGTGACTTCCTTGTTGCAGAGGTCGTAATGCGGATCGATGGTGCAAGTGCCGCTGGGCAGGAAGAAACCGACTTCGCAAAGACCGCCGCCGCGACGGATCATCTTCCACGCATTGGCTTCGGCCGCCGGCACGCCGGTGCACTGAAATACGAACCCGGCCCCGAGGCCGTTGGTCGCTTTTTTGATCTCGGCAAGCATGTCGTCAAATTTGGCGTATTTGGTGAAGTTAAACGTGGTGGTGGCCCCCATTTCGCGAGCCAGAGCAAGACGGTTGTCGTTGCCGTCAACCGCGATGATGCTGTCGATGCCCAGAGTCCGCAGCACCGCAAGCACCATAAGCCCGATCGGGCCGGTGCCCTGCACCAAAACCTGAGTGTTGAAGTTCAGCAAGCCGGTGGTCTTGGCGCGCTCCACCGCGTGAATCGCCACGGCGGCGGGTTCGATCAACATGCGCTGGTCGAGGTTAAGCCCGTTGACGTTGAAGAAGGTCGAATTGGGGCGAATCTTGAGATATTCGGCATAATAACCGTTGAGATGGGTCTCGTCATCCGGGAAAAGCCCGTAGACGCCGCAGTTTTCGCAGAGGTTGGTGCGGGCCGGGGTGTTGGTGCAGGCCGAGCAGTGGCCGCAGGGAATGACGCAGGTGACGATGTGATCGCCTTTTTTCACCGGGATGCCGGCGGAATCGTGGGTGATATTTTTGCCAAGCACCTCGATGGTACCCGATCCCTCGTGACCGAGCACGACCGGGCAGAGACCAAACGGGTCGCGTTTGTATTCATGACCATCGGTGCCGCAAACGCCGCATCCCTCGACCTTAATAAGCATTTCGTCATCGTTGATCGACGGGATCGGAAATTCTTTGATCTCGAACTTGCCGGGTTTCACCAGCACTGCCGCTTTTGCCATTTTTGTCATGATATGATGTCCTTATTTTTTGCTCCGCCCAACGCGGAACTATTGGTTACACCAGCTTATCTATTTAAAATACACCGCGGACGGCATTTTTTCAATGCCGTCCGCGGCGGGAAATCCTTTTCGGACAATTTTATTTTTCTTTGCCGTTAACCGCAGACAGCAGAAGCGATGTGATCTCCTTGGCAAACGCGGCGGCGTCGGCCACCGGGCTGCCCTCGGCCAGCAACGCCTGATCGAAAAGCACCTTGGCATAGGTCGCCAGCTCCGGAGCCTTGGCGTCGCGCTCGACCAGTTTGAACATGGCTTCGACCAGCGGGTGCTTGGCGTTGAGTTCGAGGATGCGTTTGCTTTCGGGGATGTCCTGATGCATCGCCTTGAAGAGCCGCTCCAAGTGCGGACTCATCGCGTTCCCCTCGGTGATAAGGCAGCACGGGCTGTCGGTGAGCCGCGCCGAAAACCGGACTTCGCTCACCTTGTCGCCCAGAGCGGATTTCAGAAATTCGATCAGCCCGGAGAACTTCTCCTGAGCGGCCTTGAGCACATCGGCGGCGCCGTCCACCGCGAAATCGCCCTTGTCCACCGACTTGAAGTTCTTCTTGGCGTACTGAAACATCGACTGCATGATCCAGTCGTCGATCAGGTCGGTCATAAACAGTACATCGTAACCCTTGGAGCGAAAATACTCCAAGGCCGGGGACGAAGCGACCGATTCGCGCTTGTCGCCGGTGATGAAATAAATCTCTTTCTGATCGTCCGGCATGGCGGCGACGTATTCGGCAAGGGTTATCATCTTGCCGGCCTCGGTGTTCATCGACTCGTAAAGCGCGAGATCCTTGAGCTTCTCGACGTTGGCAAAATCGGTGTGGATACCCTCTTTGAGCACCTTGCCGAACTCCTTGTAAAAGTCGGTATAGGCGTCGCGCTCGGTCTCAAGCATCTTTTTAAGTTCGGAGATGATGCGGCTGGCGACCGCCTTGTTGATCTTTTCAAGCTGCGGGTTCTGCTGGAGTATCTCGCGCGAAACATTGAGCGGCAGATCGTTGGAGTCTACCACGCCGGTCACAAACCGCAGGTAATCCGGGAGCAGCTCCTTGCACTCGTCGGTGATAAACACCCGCTTGACATAGAGCTGGAGTCCGCGCTTCTGAAGATCGGGCATCAGGAAATTGAACGGCGCGTGTTTCGGCAGAAACAAGAGAGCCTTGAATTCGCTCGCGCCCTCGGCCGACATGTGAATGGCCTTGAGATATTCGCCGCCTGCGTTGGAAACGTGCATAAAGAAGCTCTTGTACTCATCCTCGGTTATTTCGGAGGCCTTGCGCAGCCAGATCGCCTTTTGCGAATTGAGGGTGCGGTCGGTGACCGTTTCGGTCTTGTCGTCGTTGACTTTGACTTCCGGGGTGATGATCGGGTACTCGATGAAGTCTGAGTAGCGGCGGATTATTTCGCCGATCTTCCACGATTCAAGATACATCTCGGAATCTTTGCGCATATGCAGCACAATATCGGTGCCGGGGGTGGATTTTTCCGCGTCGTCAAGCTCGTATTCGCCCAGCCCCGCGCTGCTCCAGCGCACCGCTTTGGCGTCGTCGGCGTCCTTGCGGGTAATGATGTCAACCTTTTCGGCCACCATAAACGCCGAATAAAATCCGACGCCGAACTGGCCGATCAATTCGGGCATATCCTTGTTCTCGCCTTTTTCCTCCAACGCCTTGAGAAAAGCCTTGGTGCCGCTCTTGGCGATAGTGCCGATGTTTTCGATCACTTCGTCGCGGGTCATGCCGATGCCGTTGTCGGAAACGGTGAGGGTCATCGCCTTTTTGTCCGGCACGATGCGGATCTGCCAGTCGCGGGTCTTGTCGGTCGCCGTCAAGCTCTCAAAACGGGCCTTGTCGATGGCGTCGGCGGCGTTGGCCACCAGTTCGCGCAAAAAGATGTCGCGGTTCGAGTAGAGCGAGTGGATCATAAGGTCCAGCAGTTGACGCACCTCGGTTTTGAATTCGCGGGTCTCTGCCATAATAAAAAACTCCTTATTTTTAATTGGGGTCAACGCGTATAATACGCAGCAAATTTACAGAATATATGTTTTTTTGCAAAAAAATCAAGTCTTTGAAGCAATATCGATTGGAAAATCTTTAAATTTGGCTGTATAATTTCAATTGATTGAATTTTCATGTTTTTAATATAACGGGTTTTATAACGTATGGAACAGAACATTTCCACTACCGGCGGTATTTCCGCCGCACTGCGCGACCAGCTCCACGAATGTGAAAACGTATGCGAACGGCTGGAGAAACTGGCCGCCGGTTCGACCAGTGTAGAAGACTACCCCGGGGCCGTAAAATCGCTTTGCGACGAATTTGAAGCAAAGTGTACGCTGCCGCCCGAATATGCCGAGATACTGCGCCGCCGGTTCGACGAAGCCAAAGAAGCCGCAAAGATAGGAGAATTGGCCGCCGCCAATGCCAAACGCGAAGCCGCCAGCCGGCTTGACGAGTGCGCCGCGCTCAGCCGCGAACTCGATCAACTGATCGCCGCCGGCGATCTGGTGACGTTGGGCGAAGTGCGTAAACTTGAATCGCGCTGGGTTGAGCGGCTCAAGGCGGTTGACCCGGTTTTGGCGGACGCCGCCGGATTTGAATCGCGTCTGGCTCCGCTCCGTGCCCGGCTGGAAGCCGAGGAAGCCGTCGAAAATCAAAAAGTCGATCAGGTCAACGCCTTGACCGCCCGGCTGGAAGCCCTGATGACGGTTGAAGATGTCAACGCGGCGCAGGAGGCCAAAAAAGCGATCGAAGCGGAATTTGCCGCGATCGATCTGCCGCCCAAACGCGCGGTTGACGCCTACCGGGCCTCGCTTCACAAGGTGGCGTCAAAAATCGGTCAATTTTATGAAACGCTCGATCTCGCCCGCTGGGAGAGTTTTACGCTAAAGGGCGACCTTTGCGCCGAGTTGGAAAAGCTGGTCGAGGCGGTCGAAGCCGATCTTCCGGCGGCGGCCAAACGGCTGCGCGAACTCCGCGAAAAATGGAAAACGCTCGGCAGCGTGCCGCGCGCCCATAATGAGGAGATCAACGCCCGTTACCTCGAGGCCAGCCGCAAACTTCAGCACCGGATCGACGAATATTACGCCGACGCAAGACAGAAACACCGCGAAGCCGCCGAAGCCAAAAAAGCGTTGTGCGAACAAGCCGCCGCTCTGGCCGGTTCGACCGACTGGGGCAGCTCCGCCGCGGCGTTTAAGGAGTTGCAGGCCAAGTGGAAGGATTTGCCGGGAGCTGGATCGGCCGAAAAAGCGCTGTTTACCGCGTTCCGGGCCTCCGCCGATCAATTTTTCAACGCAAGGAAAGCCCACTTCGACGAGCGTAACGCCAAATTCGATGCCATGCCAAGCGCAAGGAGGAGTTGATCGCAGTTGCCGAAACGCTGCCCTCCATGTCAGGCGAGGCGGCGATTCGCAAGGCGAAGCTGCTGCGCGGCGATTTCTCGGCGGCGGGGTTCGCCGGGCGGGCCGACAATGAGTTGTCCAACCGTTTCAACGCCGCGCTTGACAAGGTTTTCGCGGCGCGGCGCGAGGAATTCGCCGGGCGCGAAAACAAGGCCCGCGAGCTGGTGGCCGAGCTGAATAAACTCACTTCTGAGATGACCGACGTTCTGGCCGCCGAGCCTCGCG
The DNA here is from genome assembly GCA_028698975.1 of Victivallaceae bacterium. Taxonomy (GTDB): domain Bacteria; phylum Verrucomicrobiota; class Lentisphaeria; order Victivallales; family Victivallaceae; genus Victivallis. The sequence goes on along the minus strand of JAQVVK010000106.1, from coordinate 750 downwards.
CCCGCGCCATCCGCGCCGAGCTTGGCGAACTCGCCTGCCGCAACACGCGCCGCATCGAAGACGAGGCGTTGGCCGCCTTTGGCGTCGCCTTGGAGAATTCACGCGCCAGACAAAATGCCGAGCGTTCTCAATTATTCAGCCTCACCGCGCAAAAAGTTTCGTCGCTGCTGGCGCGGGTCGTCAATGGCGAAAAGCCCGAAGACTCCGAATTTGCCATCGACGGGCTGGCGGCGTTTCACAAGCTGACCGCCTCGGTGGAGTTGATGCGTCTGGCCGCTTCCGGCGACGGCAAGGCTCTTGAAAAGCTCAAACGCGCCGCCGCTGCCGCCGCCGCCGAAATGGATCGGCTGTGCGGTGAACTTGAGCGTTCGCTCGGCGTCGCCGCGAAACCGGCCGCCGCCGACCCGATGGCTCTGGCCGCCGAACTTCAGGCGGCGATGATGTGCGGCAATTTCGGCGAGGCCAAAAAGGCCAAGGCCGAAACCGCCGATCCGGCCAAGCTGGCCGCCGACTTCATGAATTGCGGAGCGGTCATGCCCGATGAGCTGGCCGCATTGCTGAAACGCTTCGAGGAGTTGAAGTCGCACATTAAAATCTAAAACGATGGGGTTACAACGATGGAAACGGAGTTCCTGACCTGCGCGATTCTTGTATTGCAGCTCTTTTTGCTGCTGCTGGTCGGCGTCGGCGGTACGACTGTGGTTTGCATTGTCATGGCCAGACTTTCCGCCATCGAAAAGAAACTTAATC
>JAQVVK010000105.1 GCA_028698975.1 Victivallaceae bacterium | reverse complement strand
CGCGGTTTCGCCCCAGCTCAGCGCGATACCGCCGAAAACCAGTTTGGTCACCACGTTGAACATGGCAATGGCGGTGGCGTCGTTGAACAAACTTTCGCCGTCAACCAGAATCCGCAGCCGACGCGGCGCGCCGACGATTTCAAACAGCGAGATCACCGCCACCGGGTCGGTGGCCGAAATCAGCGCGCCGAAGATCATCGACGAACCCCAGCTCACACCGGCCACCCAGTGCACGATCCCGCCGGTGATAAATGTGGCAATGGCCAGTCCCGGCCCGGCCAGCATCAGCGTCGGGTAGAGGTGGCGTTTCAGCAATTTGGTGTCGATGTTGATCGAGGCGTCAAAGATCAGCGCGGGCAGAAGCACATACATGATGAGTTCGCGCCCCAGCCCGAGCGACTCGACATGCTGCATCGGCGGCAGCATCTTCAGCAGTGCCGCAATCACAATCCCCACCGGCACCAGACCGATCGTAAACGGTATATTGATCTTTTTAAGCACAATGGCTGAAACCGTGGCGATCGAAAGCAGAAACAACAGCGTTTCCACCCGAAACAATAACGATGCGGCATCCATATATTGACTACTCCTTCGCTTTCTTTACGCAAACCAGACCCATGATAGACTGTACGACGACGAAAAAGGCCGGTATCATCATGGTGCCGACCAGCACCGCCGCCACCATGCCGCCGAAAACCGCGGTTCCCAGCGAACGGCGGCTCACCGCGCTCGCTCCGGTGGCGATCACCAACGGGAACGTGCCGAGTATGAACGACACCGCCGTCATCAGCACCGCGCGAAAACGCAGCTTCGCGGCAAAAGTCGCCGCCTCGCGCAATTCGGTGCCCTCGTCGTATTTCTGCTTGGCGAATTCGACGATGAGGATCGCCGTCTTGCAGGCGATGCCGAAAAGCAGTACAAAGCCCACCTGGGTGTAGATGTTGTTTTCAATGCCGCAGCACCACAGCGCGACCAAAGCTCCGAAGAAAGCGATCGGCACCGAGAGAATCACCGCAAAAGGCAGCATCCAGCTCTCGTATTGGGCGACCAAAAACAGATACATGAAAAACAACGCCAGCCCGATAATGACCCCCATCATCGGTATCTCCACGCCGGAAAACGCGATCCCGCGCCCCGCCTCCAATTCCTGATACGACATATCGGTCCACTCGAATTTCATTCCCTCCGGGAGCGTGCGCGCGGCGATGGCCTGCATCGCCTGCATCGCCTGACCGCTGCTGTATCCCGGGGCCGGATTGCCGTTGATGGTGGCCGACGAGTAAAGGTTGTAGCGGTTGAGATACTGCGGCGCGGTACGCATTGATATCTTGACCAGCGTGGACAATGGAGCCATTTCTCCCGCCGAATTTCGCACATAAATACTGTGCAGTTTAGCCGCCGAATCGCGATAGGAGGCGTCGGCCTGTATCTCGACTTTATACACCTTGCCGTACTTGTTGAAGTCATTGACATAGGTGTAGCCGGTCATCCCCTGAAGCGCGCTGTTGATGTCGGCAATGTCAATACCCAGCTTCATCGCCTTTTCGCGGTCGATCTCCAAAAAGAGCTGAGGCACCCGGGAGCTGAACGTCGAAAACACTGCGGTAAGAGCCGGGTCGCGGTTGGCTTCGCTGCAAACGCTGTCTATCGCCTGCTGCAGCCGGGCGGCGTCGGTGCCGGTGGTGTCTTCGACCACAAACGAAAACCCGCTGGTCTGGCCGATCCCCTGGATCACCGGCATGCCGAAGGCGGCGACCGACGCGCCTTTCACCGCGGCAAAACGGCGGTTAAGCGCGGCGCAGATGGCGTTTTGCTGAAGTTCGTCGGTCGGCCGTTTGTCCCAATCATCCAGCGCGACGATCAAAAGTGAATTGTTCGACGCCTGCGAACCGGTCAGGATGCTGTATCCGGGTACCGCGATGACTTCTTTAACCCCCGGCGTCTCCTGACAGATCTTCACAAGTTCGTCGGTCAGATCGATGCTGCGGTTGAGCGAGGCGGCGTCCGGCAGCTGCACGTTGACAAATATTTTGCCCTGATCTTCGTCCGGAATAAACCCGGTCGGCAGTTTGCCGTACATAAACAAGGCGAGAGCGGTCAATCCCGCGTAAAACAGCATCATGAGCGACGCATGGCGGATCAACGGCGCAACCACCCGGCCATATCCGGAAGTCAAGCGCTCGAACAATGCGTCAAACCAGCGGAAAAACACAAATTTGCGCCGGTTCGCCGCGATCGGCCGCAGCAGCATGGCACTCAACGCCGGGCTGAGTGTGAGCGCGTTGATGCTCGAAATGACCACCGCCACCGAAATCGTAATGCCAAACTGCCGGTACATCTCGCCGGTTATCCCGGCCAGAAAACAGACCGGCACAAACATCGCCAGCAGCACCAGCGTGGTGGCGATCACCGGCCCGGTGACCTGCTCCATGGATTTGATCGCCGCCGCCTTGGGCGAAAGATGCTCCTGCTCCATCAGGCGGTTGACGTTTTCGATCACCACAATGGCGTCGTCAACCACGATGCCGATCGCCAGAATCAGTCCGAACAGCGTGATGAGGTTGATCGTAAATCCGATCACCAGCAGCACCGCAAACGTACCTACGAGCGACACCGGTATGGCCACGGTGGGCACCAGCGTGGATCGCCAGTCCTGCAAAAACAAATAGGTCACCAAGATCACCAGCAGCACGGCGATAAACAAGGTTTCCACCACTTCCGAAATCGAAGCGTTGATGAAGTCGGTGGTGTCAAACGGGATCGCGCACTCAATACCGGCCGGGAAATACGGCTTGAGTTCGGCCAGCTTCCCGTGCACCGCCTTGATAATTTCCAGACCGTTGGCGTCGTTAAGCTGGTAGACAGCCAGAAGAGCGGCCGGTTTGCCGTTGAACGAGCCGACCGACGAATAACTTTCGGCACCGAGTTCGACCCGGGCGACATCGCCCAGCCGCACCTGTTCGCCCTCATTGGTGGAGCGAATGACGATCTTCTTGAACTCCTCTACCTGGGTCATCCGCCCCTGAGTCTGAAGCGCGTAGCGAAAGACCTGTCCGTCCGGGGCGGGGGCGTCGCCGACCGCTCCGGCGGAGACCTGCACGTTTTGCGCCGTGATCGCATTTGAAACGTCGTCCACCGTCATTTTAAGATAGGCGAGTTTGTCCACGTCAAGCCAGATGCGCATGGAGTATTTGCGCTCTCCGAGAATCGAAACGTCGCCGACCCCCGAAATCCGCGCCAATTCGTCTTTGAGGTTGATCGAGGCAAAGTTGTTCAAAAAGAGGTCGTCATATTCGCCGTTGGGCGAATAAACCGCGATCATGGCCAGCATACTGCTCGACTTTTCTTTGACGATCACACTCTGGCGGCGCACCTCCTCCGGCAGCTGGGCGTCGGCCCAGTTTACCCGGTTTTGGGTGTTGACCGTGTTGGAGTCGCCGTCGGTGCCGATGCCGAAAGTCACCGTGATGGTGGCCGAACCGGTGTCGGTCGAAGTCGAGGAGATGTAAAGCATCTTCTTTACGCCGTTGACCTGCGTTTCAATCGGCTGCACCACAGTTTCCTGCACCGTCTTGGCGTCCGCGCCCGGATATGTGGCGGTGATCGAAACCTGCGACGGCACGAAGTTGGGGTACTGCGCCACCGGCAGCACGGCGATCGAGATCAGTCCGGCCAGTGTGATGACGATGGAAACGACAAAAGCGAAACGCGGGTGCTCGATGAAAAATCGACTGAACATGGCGTCAATCCTTTTTGGCCTGAACCGGCTCGGCGGCGGCGGTCTTCTCCACCGGCTTTATCACCGCGCCGGGACGCACTTTTTGCAGACCGTCGCAAATGATCCGTTCGCCGGGTTTGAGATTGGCTTCGACCACCGCGACTTCGGAGTCGCGGTAACCGAGCCTGACGCCGCGGCGCACCACCCGGTTGTCCTGATCGACCGCATAAACGTAATCTCCGGCCTGATCGTTCATGGTCGAGATCAGCGGTATAAGCAATGCTTCGGTCGGCTTGGGCGGTTCGAGCACCACCCGCACAAACATGCCGGGAATAAGCACATGCTTGGGGTTGGCAAAGACCGCCTGCATCTTGAATGTGCCGGTCGTGGTGTTGATCTGATTGCTCCAGTAACTTATTTTGCCCGAATTATCGTAGTTCGAGCCGTCCTGCAAACGCAGCGAAACCTTGACTTCGGGAGCGGCCTGACCCGCTTTGCGGTATTTGCGCACCGCCAGCAGATCGGGTTCGCTCAAGACGAACTCCACCCGCATCGGGTCGATCTTCTGCACGGTGGTCAAGGTGCCGCTCGACTGGTTGACCAGATTGCCGACGCTGTACGCGCTGATGCCGACCCAGCCGTCAAAAGGCGCGTAAATTTTGGTGTATGCGAGATTCTGCTTCGCCAGATCAAGGCCGGCCTCCGCGCTTTTGACATCGGCGTCGGCCTTCATCTTGTTGGCCGCGGCGTCATCAAAGTTGCGTTCGCTGGTGGCGTCCTTTTTTATCAGGGTCTTCTGACGCTCATATTCGATACGGGCGTTTTCGGCGGCGGCTTTGGAGTGCTCAAGCTCGGCCTCCGCGCTTTTGACCTTGGCCGTATAGATTTCCGGCTCGATCTCGTAAAGAACCGTCCCCTTGGTCACCTGCGCGCCCTCGCGGAAGTTGCGCTTGATCAGATAACCCTCCACCCGGGCGACCAGTGCCACCGAGTCGTCGGCCACGACTTGCCCCACCGCCACGAATTTCTCCGAAATCAAGCCTTTGGCCACAGTGTGCACTTCGACTTCCGGAGCGGCGACGGCGACCGGCTGCTCCTTGCGGCACCCGGCCATTGGCAGCAGCAGCAGCAGAGCCGGCAGCAGCAGGGAAAGCGTATCTTTTTTCATGATGATCCCTTTTTCACTGAATATCAAAATTTTTTCACTTAACGGAGCGGCCGCTCCCAGACCGTACGGGCGCGCAGAGCGCGTTCTTCGGCCGATTCGATCCGGCGCGACTCGGATATGAGCCGCAATATCGACTCGGTCTTGGAGAGGCGCAAGCTCAAAAAACCGTCTTCCCAGTCAAAACGCAGACCGTCAAGATCGGAAATCTCGGCGTCGTCGCCAAGTTCGCTGCGCAGATCGCGCAGCAGACGGTAAGCCAAAGGCGAATCGCAGGGAATGGTCTGTTTGACCATCTGGTAACGCGGCAGCCGCTCCACCCTTGCGCCGATGGTAAGGCCGGAAACCGCGATCGACTCCAGAAGCACACCGGCCATCAAAAAGGCGTCAAATCCGGGGACTTCGCCAAAGGTGAATGCCCCGCTGCCCTCGCCGGCGAGTTGCGCTCCGGCACTCCGCATAGCTTCGATGACGTTGGCTTCGCCGACCCTGCACCGTTCAAGCTGCGCGCCGTGATTGGCCGCCACATCGTCAAGGGTGCGGCTGCTGCAAACATTGGTCACGACCGTACAACCGCCGGCCAGACGTTTTTCGAGCAGATAATCGGCGGCCAGCGGGAAAGTCATCTCCTCGCTCAACGGCTCGCCGGTATCGGCCACGATGCCCAGCCGCGACATGTCGCGGTTGAAGACCAGCCCCGCCGCCGCGCCGAGCGGCCTGATGACCGAACGTATGGAAGACGCGCTGCGCGGCCTCGGCTCCGGGTCGCGTGGAATATCGGCGGCCACAAGATCGTTTACCCCGGTCAGCTCGATATGAAGAGTTTCGGCGAATTTCCGGCCATAAGCGGCTCCCGCGCCGTTGCAGAAATCCGCGACAACCGAGAGTTTTGCGGCGGCAATGGCTTTGACGTCGAGCAGGGAAGCCAGGTTTTCCCAGTAACCGTCGAGCATGTCGTGATCGAGCTGGCGTCGGCGGCCGACCTTGCCGGCCACGGCGTAATTGAAGCTCAAGCCGTGATAAAGGTCAAAGAGTTCTCGCTGCCGGAGCGCGTCGAAATAGCTGCCGTCGGCGGCGATCGGCAGCAGGGCGTTCCACCCGGCCGCCTGATGTCCGCCGGTAATAAGGATGCCGCCGGCGAATTTTCCGGCGGGGACCAGATAATGCATCATGCCGGCGGTGAGAATGCCGCCGTCGATGCAGTCGCAGCCGCAGCCGCAAATACCGGAGGCGACCGCGTTGCGAAACATTTCGGCCGAACTTCTGGGGTCGATGCCGACCAGCACGGGTCCTTCGCCGGCCAGCGTGGCGAAAGCGGCGGCGAAATTACCGGCGCATTCGGGGTTAAGCCCGGAGCCGACCACGCCGCGCATGCCGGCTGAACCCAGACTGAGCAGGCGAGAGTTTATTTCAGAGTTCATGACGCACTTTCTCCGGATAAAAAATGTTCCATTCAAACATAGCCGAAATATTGCGTTTTTCAATATTGCCGGCGTGAAATTTCCGAAATATGATGTATATTATTATGTTTTCCCCGTAATATAAACCAGGACAGGAGGTCAACCGATGAGTTGTCCGTATCAGTGCTCGCACGAAGTCGAGCAGATGTGCCGCGTCGCCAAAGGCGCGAATCACGGTCCCGCTCCGATTCCCGAAGAGGGCAAGTGGGTCAAATCCAAACAGATCGGCGATGTTTCCGGCCTGACGCACGGCGTCGGCTGGTGTGCGCCGCAGCAGGGTGCCTGCAAACTGACGCTCAATGTGAAAGACGGCGTGATTCAGGAGGCCCTGGTCGAAACGCTGGGTTGCTCCGGCATGACCCATTCGGCGGCGATGGCCGCGGAAGTGCTGCCGGGCAAGACCATTCTCGAAGCGTTGAATTCCGACCTGGTCTGCGACGCGATCAACGTGGCCATGCGCGAACTTTTCAAGCAGATCGTCTACGGCCGCACCCAGACCGCTTTCAGTGAAAACGGCCTGCCGATCGGCGCCGGTCTTGAAGACCTCGGCAAAGGCCTGCGTTCGCAGGTCGGCACGATGTTTTCGACGCTGGAAAAAGGGCCGCGTTACCTCGAAATGGCCGAGGGCTATGTGCTTGAGATCGGTCTTGACGCCAACAGCGAGATCATCGGTTACAAGTTTGTGCATCTCGGCAAGATGATGGAGGCGATCCGCAAGGGCGTCGAGCCGGCCGAGGCCTACAAGTCCAACGTCAAGAGCTATGGCCGTTTCGATGAAGCGGTCAAAAAGATCGACCCGCGCAAGGAATAAGGAGCACATCATGAGCGTAACTTTTGAAGGATATGAACGCCGGATCGCGCAGATCGAAAAGGCGCTTAAGCAATACGGTCTTGCGTCGCTCGAAGAAGCGCGCGACATTTGCCTGGCCAAGGGCGTAAACGTCGAAGAGATCGTCAAGGGCGTGCAGCCGATCGCGTTTGAAAACGCGGTCTGGGCCTACACTCTCGGCGCGGCCATCGCGTTCAAGAAAAACTGCAAAAACGCGGCGGAAGCGGCGGAAAATCTCGGCCTCGGCTTCCAGGCGTTTTGCATTCCCGGCTCGGTGGCTGATTCCCGCCAGGTCGGTATCGGCCACGGCAACCTTGCCGCGATGCTGCTGCGTGAGGAGACCAAATGCTTCTGCTTCCTCGCCGGTCACGAATCG
>JAQVVK010000104.1 GCA_028698975.1 Victivallaceae bacterium | reverse complement strand
CTCGGAGCGGGTCGCCAGACGCGACACATCGGCCAGCGGCACATGGCAGGTGACAAATACCATGCGAAGCGTTCCGGCCGACTGCATCATCACATAGTCCTGACACCGGCACAGCTCGGCAAGCCTTTCGGTGTGACCGGTAAACGGTATCCCGGCCAGATTGACCGCGAACTTGTTGGTCGGCGCCGTCACCAGGGCGTCTGCCCGGCCGGCCAGCACGTCACGCGCCGCGGCGGACAATCCGTCGTAGGCGCAGCGTCCGCAAGCTGCCGCCGCCTCGCCGGGGGTGAAACCACCCCATTTCAAGCTGGAAACATCGACCGAATCAACCTCGGAGCCGCCGCCCCAGCGGCAAACCGCCTCGCGCAAAACATCGGCAGCTCCGTAAACCACGAAACGCGCCCTCCCCGCAAACCCCGGGTCGCAAACACAGCGCACGGTAAGTTCATAACCGATACCGGCGGGGTCTCCGGCTGAAACCGCAATCAACGGCAATGCCATAAACTCACCACTCGGTACCGCCGTTGCGGATCAAATAATCGGCCACATGCGGCACGATCGGCTTTATCAACAACTTGATCGCCTGAGCATATTCGCGGATTTCCGACTGGGCGTGATCGCTGTCGCGCAGATCGAGAAAATGGATCAGGTTGCCCAAATTGACCGTGCCCCAAAAAGTGACCATCATGTTTTGCGGAAGCACTCCGCGAGCCTGTTCGCGGCAGACTCCGGCCTCCAGCAAGTGATTGTACAATGCGAGGCTCTTTTGATTGTGCGCATCGATTTCGCCGCGCAAAGCGGCGCCGTCGAAGTTCGGGTCGGAGAAAGAGGCCTGCCGGTTGTCGTCGGATTGACGGCGCAGCTCGGGCGGCACATAAAACTCCATATCAATCTCGGTGTAACGGCGGCTGATCTCGTTGTAACTCCAAGTGCGGTGACGATGCCACTGACCCCGGACAAAAAGCGGACAATGCACACTGAACGTAAACACCACATGCTCCAGCGGGCTGGTATGGCGGTTGGCCAGAAGATAATCAAGCAGCTTTACATCGCGCTCCTCCATCTCCTGTTTAAGCTTGCCAAACGACACCCGGGCGGCGTTGACAATGGTAGCTTCGCTGCCGAGATGATCGATCAATCCGATCCAGCCCTGCCCGCCAAGCACCTTGACATGTTGCGGCGGCGGGACGTTCAAGTGTTCCATTATGCTTTACTCCTTGTGTGGCGGCTGCTCCGCCGTTTTTTCAAGTGACTTTGAGATCAATCCGGCGGCGAATTGCGCCGCTTCGCCAGTGCAACGCGACATGGCGGCAACCAACGCCTCCGGTAATTTTTCATCATTGGCCTCCGACACCGGGGCCTCAAAATCACGCCGGGCCGATACCGTGCGGATCAATACCGAATCATCGAAGAAACTCGCCGTGAAATCCATTGACAATCTTGCCATGCGCCCGTGAGCGTCAAACTCAAAAGCCAGCAGCGAGCACGAGAGTTTAACGTAGCTTCGCACCCGGCCGTCCGGCGACGTGCCTTCGATCGATTTACGAAATTCACGCTCGATCATCTGCTCCGGCGAAACCAGCCAGCGGTTGTACGGATCGGTGGTGACCCGGTCGCCGGCACTGCGCATCAAAAAGCCCAACCCGGCTCCGGAAAGGTTATAAAAAACGCCAAAACGCACCGGCACCGCCAGCTTGTCCGGCTTTGCCTGGTCAGCCGACACGGAAATATCATATTCGCGAGTCTCCCGGTAGCCGGAAGAAAAGAATGCACAGCCGCCCGCTGCGGCGATTACCGCGACGGCAACCGCCGTCGTGAACAAATGTTTCATTTTGCGTCCTTTCCGCTGATCCTCAACAACAATATAATGCAGAAATCCGGCAAAAGCAAGTGAAAAAATGTTCTTTAAGCGTCTAATACGCCATGAAGAAACTCCATGAAGCCTTTTTCGCGCGCCGCATAGGTGTATTCCTCTCCGGCGCACCGGGCGGCGCGCCCCATGCGCTCGCGCAGGGCATCGTCGTTGCGCAGCCGCGCAAAAGCCCTCCGCCAGTCGTCGATGGTGTCGGCCCAAAAGCCGGTTTCACCGTCGCGCAGCACAACTTTGTTTTCACCTACCGGCGACGCCACCGCCGGAATCCCGGATAACATGTACTGAATCAATTTGAACGCCGATTTTCCGCGGGAAAACCCGTCATCGGTCAACGGCATTATACCCAAATGCGAACGCGCCAGAAGTTTGCCGCATGTCGCCTCGCTCCACTCGGCAAAACGCATCGGCACCCCCGGTATCGCCCGGCACTTCAGTGAAGTCGAAGCCACCACCAGCAACTCAAAATCCACCTCGGTCGCCAATCGCTGCAACACCGGCGCAAACTTTTGAAGATAACGGTATGTTACCGGCGTCCCCACCCACACCACCGTAAAAACCGGAAACTTGACCGCTCCGGCCGGATAGCGGGCGGCGTCATCGACCGTTGGCAGAAGCAGCGTCGCCGGATTGAGCGGCTTAAGCCAGTTGTATAATTCCGTATTGGCCGCAATCACGCCGGCCGCATGGGCGGCCAAGTGATCGAATTTGGCGCGCAACCCGGGCACACGTTCATACTTGACCCGCACATCGTCGTCAAAACCGGCCACATAACGCCGCTGCCCCAGAAAGGCGCGTTCGACCGGCCACGGCACGCCGGGCAAGAGTTCGTATTCGATCAAAAGGCGTTCCGGGGCGGAGCGCATTTCGCTCAAACGCCGCGCCAGCCCTTTGCACCAGGCGGTTTTGGACTTACCATTCCCGCCATAGAGCCGCTGCAAATATGCGCGGTCAAAAAACGGCCGGTATTCCGGCTCATAACCGGCACGGGTCAACGCTTCGCGCCAATTAAAAAAGCGCAGCCGGCTCGACGCGCCGAGCCGATCATAACGGGTATATACGCCCAGCTTCATTTATCCTGATCAAACCTGATTGAAGTACGCTGACGCAACTGTATTATAAAAAGTCTCAACTGACGCATCTCCTCGCAAAAATCAGCCAACCGCATGCGCATATCCTTTTCATCCCGGGAGCTTACCGAGCTGTCGCTGCGGCGGACCCGCCCGGAATTTACCGCGGTAACCTCATCAAGCCACTCCACATAATCGTCGTAATCAACTTCGCGGATTGATTTCTTTTCTTTGGAGCGTAGTTTGGTGCGACTGTACTCCTTGAACGATGTGGGTTTCAGCGAAAACTTATACTTGCGGATCTGCGACGGTTTGGCGTCGCAAAACATGTTGCGCAGTTTTATGAGCGAAACCGATGGATTAACCACCACCTTGCTGGAAATACCGGCCCGCATCAACTTTTGCTGGATCAGACGCGCATTGTTTTCCGCCTCGTTGAGATTAATCCGCATGGCCATATAATACGGGTCGTCCTGCCGGCGTGACATTGCCGACCAGTAACTGCGCTCGATTTCGTTAAGCTCGTTTTCCAAGTCGTCCACGATGTCATCCGCCAAACAACACGGTGCCGCGCAAATCAATGCCGCGACAATAACCAAATACTTAACAAAAAACATGTCAAAACTCCCCGGTGAAGTCTCTTTATTCAATCGGAAATCTAAAAATCAAAAAACGAATTTTTCTTTGATGCCGTCGGCTATGGCCGCCATTTCGCCGTCATCATATTTGAGCTGACGCCAGTTCCAGTGAAATTGGTCGTCAACCCCGCGCGGCACCACATGAAGATGCACATGCATGACCACCTGCCCCGCCGCCGTGCCGTCGGCCAAGTGGAGATTGAAGCCATCCCAGTCAAATTTACGCTTCAACGCTATACCGATACGGCTGCCGACATGAAACAATCTGCCGGCCACCGCTTCCGGCACCGTTGAACTCGATTCGTGGTGTTCTTTGGGGATCACCAGTACATGACCCTTGTTGATCGGTGAAATATCAAGAAACGCATACACCAGATCGTCTTCGTAGACTTTTACCGACGGAATCGCGCCCTGCGCGATCTTACAGAAAATACAATCGGCCATTTTCTTCCCTCCCCATATAAAGTATTTTCCGAGCCGGAAACATTCGACACCGGAACCCGTTTTGCTTACCAGCCTTCGGTCAACGCAGTCACCACCCGTTTGGCCGCCTCGTAACCAGCCTGCTGAATGGCGTTGATACGCCCGGTTTCCAGATCGCCGCCGGCATCAAACTCCGCAGAACCTTTGACCGATCCGCTCTTGAGCGGAGTAACCCGCCCCGGCATGACCACCGAATACTCAATAGAAATATCGGCCCGCCACTGATCCGGCATATATTCGTCTTCATCCGTGGCGGAGTAACGTTTGCGGCTCGCCCACGACACCTGCGCAAACGTGACGTTTGTCACCTTGGTGTAAACAATGCAATCGGCCTTGGAAACATCGACCAGCTTCAGCGACCCGTCGGTCATGAAACACTCGCAAAGCAAACCGCGCACTTGAGCCGACACGTTGTAGGCGGTGGTGTTGTTGACCACGGGAGCCACGCCCACCGTCTTTAACTGGGGGTGAGCCAAACTGCCGACGTGATAACCGCAACCGCTTATCAACGCCATGGACAATACGGCCCAAAGAGCGTATATTGCACGCTTCATCATTTTTTCTCCTTCGCGGGTTGAGCCGACTCATCCATTTTTATGTCGTAAATCGGCTGAAGATAACGCCGGTCGCTGTCGTACGGGTTTATAAGCAGTTTGGTCGCCTCGGACGGTATCGGGTAAGCCAGATATCGCGGCAACCGGTCTTGAAGCGAGGGCAGATTCTCCCCCGGAGCATAACTGCGGTCAAGTTCGACCAGACGTTTTTCGGCTTCGGCGGCGGAGTCCGAACTCGGATAATTTTTAAGCACCTCGGCATAATAACGCATTGCCGGGATGTTCTTACCCTGACGTTCATAAAAATGTGCCATGACCAGCCGCCGCTCCGCCCGCAGATCATCGACCGTCAAGAGCTTGCGCTGCACCCAGTCGGCTTCCGATGATTTCGGGTATTCCGCCAGAAAAGTTCGCAATGCCTCGCCGGCCTCGTCGGTGTAGCGACCGTCACCGTCACCCTTTTTGGCCAGCTCAAGCAAGCCGTTGGCCAGCGACAACAGCGCATATGGCCGCTCGGCAGCCTGAGGATAATCGCGCACCAAGGCACGCAACTCATCCACTGACGCCGCCGGTTTACCGGCGTCGTCGAGCAGTTGAGCCAGCCGCAACCGCGCACGGGCGGCAGGCGGAGCAAAAGGAGCGCGTTCGATCGCCTTGCGGAAAATTTCTTCGCTGTGATCGTTGCCGTGCAACCACGGCACCCAGCGCAGCGACCAGTAGGCCGGTTCGCGCTTGCCCTGATAGAATAGCTCCCCGATCTCGTATTCCCGGTTGACCAGAGTGACAAAATCGGCATAATCCGGGTAGCGTTCGAGCAGCGTTTCGATGGCGGTGAATTCCTTGTAAGGCATTTCGCACATCTGCCACGCGGCAATGATCGCTTTTAGCGAATTGGCTTTGATGACCGGTGAATCCGCTTCAATGCCGGCCTTGTCAAAAGCATCGGCTGCGTCGCGGTAATCACCCTTGTTGTATGCGGCATACCCCTCGGAATAAAGCCGCTGAGCTTCGGAGTCGCCTCCATGCAGGCCAAACGGCAATGCCGCGACCAGCGCGGCGACAATCAAACCAAGGTTGGCATATCGCATCAATCAATGTCCTTACATGAGCTTGAGGCCGGGCAAATCCTGCACATCGATGAAACCGGCCACCCGGCCGTCGTCATCGGTAACCACCACGTCGTCAATATGTTTCTTCTCAAGCAGTTTCATGACTTCGACCGCCAAGGACCCGGAAGAAATCGAAACCGGATTGGCTGTCATGACTTCGCCCATGGTGCGTTCAAGTACCGTCATATCTTTTGCCGCCCAGCGGCGGAAGTCGCCGTCGGTGAAGATACCGAGCAGACGGCGGTCGTCATCGACCACAATAGCCGAACCGCAGCGGGCATGGCTCATACGGAACAACCCCTCGCGCACCTGATCGGTCGTCTTGACCAGAGCCGAGTGCTCAACGTCGCGCATAATATCGGTGGCGCGCATGGTGACCATGCGGCCGATCGCGCCGCCGGGGTGAAGCCGGCCGTAATCGTTCTTGGTAAAGCCGAGGCAATCGAGCAAAACCATGGCCAGGGCATCACCCAGCACCAGCAGCGCGGTTGTGGTGGCGGTGGGTGCGAGGTTAAACGGGCACGCCTCGCGCGGCACCGGCATTTCGACCACAAGATCGCTCATCTTGCCGAGCGTTGACTCCGCCGAAGCGGTTATGGCGACCAGCTCAATGCCCAAGCGTTTGGCCGGGGTGAGCACCACCAGAAGCTCCTCGGTCTCGCCGCTGTATGACAGCGCGATCAAGAGGTCGTGTTTCTGAATTATGCCAAGATCGCCGTGCCGGGCTTCGACCGGGTGCATAAAAACCGACGGCGATCCGACGCTGGAGAGGGTAGCGGCAATCTTTTTGCCGATATAGCCGCTCTTGCCGACGCCGGTAAAGACCAGCTTGCCGCCGGACTGCACGGTCTCTTTGCAACGCGCGACCATTTTCTCAAAACCGTCGCCGAGATTGCCGCGCAAGGTCTGCAGAGCATCGATTTCGATGTCGAAGACCTCCTGAGCGCGTTCGATGATTCTCTTATTCATTACAGCTCCGTTTTTACAGGCGGCAGGCGGCAATATCGCTGGTGATGATGCCGCGTGCGCCAATGTCGTAAAGTTCGTCCATGATACGGTTGCACTCTTTTCTCAACACCATCGCTTTGACCGCCACCCACTCGGGGTTGGCCAACGGCGAAACCGTGGGAGCCTCGATGCCCGGAGTAATCCGGCACCCGGCTTCCAGCGCGGAGCGGGGAATATCGTATTCGATCATAGCATAAGCTCCGGCGACCAGTACGCCGCGCAGCCGGGCGATCAACCGCTTGACGGTGGGGTCGGCGATCTGCTCCGGGTTGCGCCCGATCAGCACGGCCTGCGACGCAAGCATGGGTTCGCCGATAATGGCAAGCCCGGCTTCGCGCAGGGTGGCACCGGATTCGACCACATCGGCGATCGCGTCGGCAACGCCGAGGCGGATCGATATTTCCACGGCGCCGTCGAGGCGCACCACCCGGCAATCAAGACCACGCTCGGCAAGATTCTTTTTGAGAAGTTCGGGATAGGAGGTTGCGATACGCAATCCGCCGAGTTTTTCGACGGTCAGCCCGGAATCGCGCGGCACCGCAAAGCAGAAGCGCGATTTGCCGAAGCCCAGCTCCATCAATTCGGTCACATCGGCGCGGCTGTCAATTTCAAGATCGCGGCCGGTGATGCCAAGATCGATCACACCGTTGCCGACATACAGCGCAATATCGCGCGGGCGCAAAAAGACAAAATCGATGCCGTTTTCGCGGTCGCTGACCATAAGTTCGCGACCGTAACGGGTGCAGCGGTATCCCGCGCCCTGAAGCAGCCTTACCGAATCTTCCGAAAGCGCGCCCTTGTTGGGTATCGCCAGTTGAAGCATATTTTTATCCGTTTCGTTTACAGGTATTTATAGACGTCTTCAAGTTCGAGATCATTGGCGATCATCATTACCTGAAGATGATAAAACAGTTGCGAGATTTCCTCGGCGGTTTTTTCGCGGCCTTCGTATTCGGCGGCCATC